>JABDJB010000006.1 GCA_013003425.1 Gammaproteobacteria bacterium
TCGGCACATCGGCACATCGGCACATCGGCACATCGGCACATCGGCACATCGGGACATCGGGACACCACAGTTGCCGCTCCATCGGTAAAAAAAAGCCCTGCAAAAGCAGGGCTTGAAAATATTGATACTGTATCGAATTGGAGATTAATTCAGGCGCGGCGACGCACTCCGACCAGGCCGAACAGGGCCGAGCCGAACAGCCACACGGCTGCCGGAATCGGTACTACTGTACTGCTGAGTTGTTCGAATGCCAGGTCTCCCAAAAACGCATGCGCGGCCGCCGTCGGGTGGATGCCGTCCCAGAATACAAACTCCTCCGGGTTGCCACACACAGTTCCGGCGTCTTCATCGTAGCACCTTGTATCGACGTTGCTGAAGCCAAAACTTTCAGGGTTATCGATCATCCCGTTGAAAATCGAAAACACGTCAAACAGCTGTATATTCAATGTCGGATTTGCTGCTGCCAGTGCGGCCACTTGATCAGCCAGTGCGTTATTGTGGGCCAAAGTCAATGCTGTCATTGTAGCGGCATCGCCACCGGGTGCCCCATCCCCCGGACCGAGTGACTCCGGGGTCAGGCCAATATTCGGCAGATTCGGGATCAGAAAATTGGTAGCGCCAGCCGCAATCAGGTTGCTGACAATACTGGCTATGTCAGTGGCCGTATTTGCAGTATCCGCATCATTGGTACGGACATCGTTGCCACCCCCCCAAATGATATAAAGCCCATTGGAGTCAGCCACCCCACTAACATCGTTGAGATACAGATTTGACTGGGTAATCAGACTCGGTATGAAGCCCAAGACCCCAACGCCGGTGCGCGCACTACCATAAGCATAATTCGTGCCACCTGGCGTCACCGACGGGCTGGTCGGGCCAAGACCGAGCATCGTACCCAGCGTCTGCACCCAGGTCGGGCCATTGCTGAAATAACCGTTGTCATAAGGTGCACCGGGGACGGTCCCGCCGAGCGTTAGCGATAGATTGCCAACGTCTGACAGGCTGTCGCCAAACACGACGATCTGGCTGAATGATGTTGCGTTAGCGGGCGCAGCAATCAAGAGCGCTGCGAGTATCAGGTATTTTTGAAGATGTTTCATAGCAGTAAACCTGGCTTTTTTTTACTTCGGATAGATAAAAAAAACCCCGTCAAAGACGGGGTTTTTTCCATACTGATCGTATCAGCTGCGGCGACGCAGACCGGCCAGACCGATCAGCGCTGAGCCAAACAACCATGCGGCTGCCGGAATCGGAATCGGAGCTCCAACGAATGCGCCCGTGCCGGATGCACCGCCCAGGAAGCCAGCGTCAAGAGCGAACGAACCATCGTCCAGATTGCCCGTGATGGTGCCGAGGTCGAAACCGAAAGTCGGGCTGAACGCCACGAACGAGAAGGCGCCACTGGTCGGAAAACCGCCCACGAGTCCTACAGTGCTCATAATCGTATTCGCGCGAATCGGTGCAAAGGCGGCCGGCGCAGCAGACGGATCGAACGGATTGTTTTCGTAGGCCGGGTCGGTAACCATGCACGTTGCATCAGTCGGCGGCAGGCAGTTGCCAGTGAATGAATCACCGAAGAAAAACTCACCGACCTGGAACCACAGCGTGTTAATGCTGCCATCGGCGTTAAAATCTACAACACCGCCAAACGGTACGCCGTCCGGAAACGCCGCAAAGGTCGCGTCGCACATTGGATCAGTATCGCCGCACAACAGGCCAGCTACTGCACCGTCGGCGGCAGTAATTGCACCAACGTAAGTAAAGCTGGCTGCGCTGGCAGTACCAACCATGCCCAGTAGCAAAAGAGCCGCCAATGCGGTTGAAATGCGTGTTTTTGTCATTGCATATCCCCAATCAGGAAAAAATTTCTACTTGTCATTAGCGCCGACCGGGGAACCCCACCGTCGACAGCGTCACAATTGTATACCACCCTGCACAGACAAACAGCAACCGACTTCACATAACGTGCTGAGCGACGTGAGGATTACAGTTGTTCACAGTATCGGGGGCAGCCCAGGCCCCCATCGCCTGGCCGGGTAATTTTTCTATGGAAATCAATAAGGACCGGACGGGAACTGTCTTGACAGTTGTGGCAAATCGCCGGATGATTCAGCGCAGGCGTTTTCTGGTGCTGGGCGCAGGCTCCAGCCGTGGGAGAGGCCAAAAAAACCGGGCTGCGGGCCACCTGGCCCAACAAGCCTGCAATGGGGATTACAGGATTGAACAATGACCAAACAACGTATTCCGAGCTGGGCAGGCTTCGGCCTGGCCGTGGTGCTGGCAGCCAACGCAAACGCCGAAGTCTTTAATTACGATGGTGTCGTCACCGCCGCATCGGGTGCGTTAGCCGGATTGACGCCTGCCGGTACCGCTGTGGGCGGCCCGGTCGATATCAACAATCCCGGGCCTGGCGGTATCGCCGGTACTGGTGACATCAACGCAATCAACGTAAACGTTGGCGGCTTTTGTTTTTCGTCCGCGCCCCCACCCGGGGCCTGCCCTGGCCCTGGCAGTCACGTCCCGGTGCTGAGCATTGATGCGGCTGCAATCCAGTTTGACGCCTTTGGCTTTCCCGCGGGCGGCAGTTTCGACATCACTACCTTTTCGCCGACGTTCGGAATTGAAATACCGATCAACTTCGATCTCACTGCCGGCACGTTTTCGGCAACAACGGTATTCCTTGGCGGTGTCGGCGGCACGGCAGGGTTCCTGAGACCCCCTACCCTCAGCGCAACACCGAACCCGGTCGATTTTGGCCCGGTTCCACTTGATCAGCCTGCGTTTCTGAGTGTTGACATTCAAAACATCGGCGACAATACAGCCGGAGTTGATTCTGTAACCATTACGTCCGTCGCAACGCTGGCTCCGCCTTTTCAAATAACGATGAACGGGTGCATTATTGGGCAGATTCTTCTACCCACAGAATTCTGCACGATTCAGGTCGCATTTACGCCAACTGCGGCCGGCCTTTCGCAATCTTCTTTCAACATCGTTTCGACAGCAAGCAACTCGCCGACGACGGTTAATACAACCGGCTCGGTTCTTTTTGCCGGCCCGAACATCGAAGTCGATCCGCTGACACTGTCATTCGGCAGCCCGGCGGCACCGATCGATGTCCTGTCAGAGGCAAGAGCGACCACAACGGTAAGTAATGGCGGTGACCAGGACCTGAGCATCACGATCAGCTTTGCCGGCGGGGACGGTGAGTTCAGTGTCGATACAACAACAGCAGGCACAGAGGACTGCGAAGCGGCCCCCATCGCACCGGGTGGAAGCTGTACCGTAACTGTAGTATTTGCGCCCCTTACCGAACCGGACAAGCAGGGCACAATGACAATAAATTCCAATGACACCGGCAGTACGCCACCGGAGGTGAACCTGTCCGGGTTCGTATTCCGCGGCGCGCGACTGGATACAGCCGCGTTGGATATTGATGTCGGCGACGGCGATTCAGTGATACTCGGCAATTCAGCGAGCACCGACATCACCATCGAAAGTACCGGTACCCAAGATCTGTTCATCAACTCGGTGACACTTGGTGGTTCCGATGCCAGCGACTTTTCCGTTACCGAAAATTGCACCACCGGTTCGGTCGCGACTGGCTCCAGCTGCACTATCGGCGTTGTGTTCACCCCTGTCGTCGCCGGCAACAAGAGCGCATCGATTACGATAGTCAGTAACAGCGCAGCCCTGACACGTGGCGCTGACACAACCACCGTCATTCTGTTGTCAGCCGGCGCCGTCGCGCCGCTCACGGTTCCACCGGAATTCGTCCGGAAAGACGTGGGCGGGGTTGGTTCAGCGGGATGGCTGCTTCTGGGAATGGGGCTTCTATTGCTGCTCTTGCGACGTAACGCAGGTGCAGCAGCAATCGCAATCGTGAAAGGAGATCTAATGCAAGCTACAGGCAGGGTTCTCAGTATTGCAGTGCTTGCGGCCCTGCCTCATTCGGCCAGCGCCGTGTCGTTTGAATCTGATTCCGGTGACTGGTACGGCAGCTGGGATACCACCGTGTCTTACGGCCTGGGCTATCGGCTGCAGGCTGCGGCAGACAATCTTGTTGGCTTGGTCAACGGCGGCACCAAATTCTCGGTAAACGGCGATGACGGCACCCAGAACTTCAATCGCAGCATTTACAGCAACGCATTGAAGCTCACGAGTGAGTTGGAGCTGAATTACGGCCCCTCCAATTTCAGTCTTTTTATGCGTGGCTTTTATTTTTATGATTTCGAGCTGAAAAACGAAAAGCGGGAGCGCACTCCGCTCAGTGATGCGGCCCTGGACCTTGCTGGAACAGACGGGGATCTGCTCGATGCGTTCGTATCCTGGCGGTTTGATATCGGTGAACGGCCTGCTGAAATTCGCATCGGCGAGCAGGTAATCAACTGGGGCGAGAGCACATTCATCCAGGGCGGCGCGAACGTCATCAATCACATCAACGTCAGTGCACTGCGGGTGCCTGGCGCTGAACTGCGGGAAGCACTTCTGCCTCAGGACCTCGTGTTCTTTTCGATTGGCCTGACACCGAACGCCGACCTGGAAGTTGTTTACCAGTACGATTGGGATAAGACCAATCCCGACGCTGTTGGCACGTATTTCTCAACTAATGATTTTGCTGTTGCGGGCGGCAGTGAAGTACGGCTGGGATTTGGCGACACGCCTGATTTCCCGAATCCGGATTTCTTCCCGTTTGATCGTGGGTTCAACAGCATCCCGCGTGGCCCATCGGTATTTCCTTCCGACGACGGCCAGTGGGGCTGGGCGCTACGTTACTTTGCCCCGGACTTCAATAACGGAACCGAGTTCGGCTTCTATTATTTCAACTACCACAGTCGTTTGCCGCTAATCAGCGCCCGCACCGGTTCGTTTGAAGGATTGAACATTGCGGCCGGGGTAAGCGTCAATACGCCAGCTATACTGGATGCTGCTGGCCAATACTTCGCAGCCAACCCGGGCGATGTCCAGGGCGCGATCGATGCTGCCGTAGCTCTTGGTGTAAACCTGCCGCAGTACATGGTTGAGGGCATAGCCAACGCCGCGGTAACGGGTGGCGATGTTACCGTGCTTGCAACGGCTTATGCGACCGATGCATTCGCCAACACGCCTTCAACCGGCGCCGATCCTTTCGGTACACCGGCAGGCGGGACAGCCCAGTTTTTCACCAGCTACCCCGAAGACATCCAGATGTTTGCGGCCAGCATCAACACCACAATTGGACAAACCGCGCTGCAGGGAGAAATCGCGCACCATGCGAACCGGCCACTACAAATTGACGACCTGGAAGTGCTGTTCGCTGGTTTGAGCCCCCTGCGCCAGCCGTTCGCACAATTCGGCCAGCTCGGCAGTTTTTCATTCCTCGGTGGTAGCCCGCAGTTCAACCCGAATACGCCACCGCTGACTACAATCAACGGCTACCTGCGCCGCGACTACACCCAGGCCGACATGGCCCTGACCCGGCTGTTTGGACCGAAGTTTGGTGCCGACCTGGCCGTGGGGCTGTTCGAAGTCGCTTTCCATCATGTACACAATTTTCCGGATAAGGATGAACTTCGATTTGACGCCCCGGGAACTGTAGTCAGTGGTAACGATTCTTTTATCCCTTCCCTCGGCATCACGCTTGCCGAGCGCGCGCATCCAGGCAAACCCCTCCTGCCCGCCAAGCACTTCCCGGACCAGAATTCCTGGGGCTACCGCCTTGCCGGACGTCTCGATTACAGCAATGTGTTCGGTTCTTTCAACATGTCACCACGCCTTGCCTGGCAGCACGATGTTGATGGCATTACACCAGGGCCGGCCGGTGCGTTTATTGCGGGTCGCAAGGCGCTGACGATCGGCAACCGCTTCACCTATCAGAACCAGTGGGAGTTCGACATGAGTTACTCGCGCTTTTTTGGCGCCGGGTTCCAGAACGAAATCCATGACCGCGACTTTGTTGCGGCCAGCGTGAAGTTTACGTTCTGATTGCATCGTCGATGGATGCAAAAAAGCCCCGTTCTGCGGGGCTTTTTTTTGGTGCGTGGAAAACCGCGCGGGCTGTCCACGAAGCCGCTCCTACACGTGCGGCGAAACACCGCGCGGGAAAGCCTGGCGGCTGAAGCCGCTCCCACATGCGCCGTCAGACACCATGCAAGAGGTTGGCAGTCGGCACTGATGGGTGCACAATGCGCGATCTCAAGCCCGGCGGAGCAATTATAAGCTTGCCCGGCAGCAGGAATAATCTGATGCAGACTGCAGGCGACAATTCATTACGCAGCCGCGTCACCTTTGTCGAGGTGAAGCCGGAACGAGTGCAGCGCGTATCGGCCAAGGCGACGCCTCGGCTGGAGGTATTGACGCTCGACAGTGTCGAGCAGCTACTGACCGCTTCCAGCCTTGGCACGCTGGACTGCGAAGTAGTAGTCCTGGGCGTCGCGTTGAAAGAGCCGGTACGAGTCGCACAGCACATCCAGAAACTGGACCGCAATATCCAGATCATCATCCTGGCCGAGAGCGACCAGGCCGAGTCCTACCGGCGCCAAATCGAGTTCAGCCCGTTTCTTGCCGATGCGGTCAAGCTGCTGTCTGTCGACAATATCGAGCAGTTGGAAGATGTGATCGGCCGTAGCGTCAACCGAGCCCACCGTCGCTGCAGCTATTCGCGGCGGCTGGAAGCACCAAAATCAGCCGGCGGCGCGGGCCAGGCCTGGGATGCCAGCCAGTATCTCGACAGCGTGCTCGATAATGCCCCCATCGGCATGCTCACGCTTGATGCCAACGGCCGCATCCAGACACTGAACCGGCGTGGCAGCGAAATACTCAACGTCAGCGAGCGCGACGTGCTCGATACGCCATTCAAGAATTTTTTCATGCCGGTCGACCGCATCCGGCTGGATCGTGCTCTGAATGACAACGAAACCTATGTCGGACACTTTCGCATTGGCGGCGACAGCGAGCATCCGCATTTTGTCGAGATCACGGCCTCGGAATATGTCGCCCGTTCCGGCCAGCCCGGCAACCTGATCATCCTGCATGACGTGACCGACCGCGTTACTGCCGAGAGAGCCCGTACCCGTGCTGCGACTGCGCTGCAGGCCAGCGAGGACCGCTTTCACGACCTTGCCGAAGTTCTGCGCCTGATCCCCTGGGAAGGCGATGCCAGCACACACCAGCTGACTTTCGTCGGCGAACTGGCGGAAGAGTTTACCGGGTACCCGCAATCAGCCTGGTATGAGGAAGATTTCTGGTCACAAAAACTGGTGCATCCTGACGACCGCAAGAAGGCAATGAAGACCCGCCGCAACAACTCGCGCCGGCTGCAGAATTTCGACCATGAATACCGCATTGTCACCACCGACGAGCGGGTGCTGTGGGTGCACGATATCGTCAACGTGGTGCGTGACGAGAATGCCAAGCCGTCAAAGTTGCGCGGCTTCATGGTTGATGTCACGGAAAAGAAAGAGCGTAAGCTGCAGAAGAAGGCTGCAGCAGAACGCATTGCCGGCCATGACGACGGCGGCGCATAATCACAGGCTATGCATCCACTCGGCTACCGGCACATCCCGCTGATCGCTGCCACCGGCGCGCTGCTGCTTGGCTGCGCCGTGTACCTTTATGCCCGGCCGCTGAGCGTATTCGCGACCGGAATGGCGCTGGCACCGCCCTACTCCGGCCAGCTGCCCACGTTCCTCCATACGTTCGGTTTTGGCATTGCGGCCGCGGTGCTTGCCAGCAGCCGGCCGGTCGCTGCCCTGTTGTGCTGGTGTTGCGCGGAATTTGTTGCCGAAGTGCTGCAGCTCGGGCGCTTCGCTGAAATCACCCTGCTGCATGGATACGCCAGTCGCAGCACCTTTGATATTGCCGACCTGGCCGCCGCTCTGCTTGCCACCGCGGCAGCCTGGACGGTGCTGGTCGTGACACGAAGGGATCATCGATGACACGACGCTTATTGCTCGCACTGGTGTGGCTGACAGGCCTGGCAACTATCATTGCCAGCACATTGACCGACGAGGACCCTGAGGACCCGCCGGTTCCGGTCACCGTCGATTTCACCATAGCCTCACTGGAAACACCGCTCGGTCGCGAGGTGGACAGCCGGCTGGTGGAAATCGACGACATGCTGCTGGGCGGTCGCTACGACAGCACCCAGGGTGCGACCCTTACGCTGGACCGCAGTTTTGTCGAGCTCAACAACACCAGCCGCTTTACGCTCAACGTCACGGCAAAGACGACCGATGAACTGCTGGAAGGCACCGCTGATTTTAACGTCACGGCACCGCTGGATGTCGGTCTGGACCGAAACCCCACCGCGGGACAGTTCAGCACGCTGTTCGACGGCACGACGACACTCGTGTCGGTAACAGCCAACGGCGTCGAAACCATCGTCGGTGACAGCATGACTACGGACAGCTACAGCTGGTCTGATTTTGCTGCACTGGAAGATGACAACGACGCCGCTCTCGATCTGCGTATGGCGTCAGCCGCCTACAACATGATCGAGGTGGTCCTGCGGACATCGCTGCTGCTGGAAGACATTATTACCGATGTCGAAGACAACAAGACTGTCCTGGAAGGCATGAATCTTAACCAGTCGCTCGCGCTGACCTGTGACAACACCGCAGCCGACGGCAATGGGGAGTCGGTGCTGTTCTGGACTACGGACGCCAGTGGCTCTGGTGCGGGCAGCATCGGTGACGGCGATGCCTTCGAAGCACGCTACGAGAACTGCCGCGACAGCAGCCGCAGTCATTTTCTTGAAGGCAGTGTGCTGCTGGAAAACTACGATCCGGCCGGCGATACCGGTTTCAGCATCTTCAGCATCGATGGTGACCTGCGCGCCCTGTTCCTGGCCGACGCGGAAATTGATTTGGGCACCACACCAGCCGACGCGTCCCCGCGCTACAACGGCACGTTGTTCCTGTTTTACGTCGAACTCGAACAACAGCAGACACGGTTGTAGGAGCGGCCTCAGCCGCGAACCCCGTGCAGGCCCCGCCACGATAATTCACCCCCATTCGCGGCTAAAGCCGCTCCTACACGCAATCATTGACACCCTGCGGGAGATTCTTCGCGGCTGAAGCCGCTCCTACACGCGATCGTTGGCACCACGCGAGAGGTTCTTCGGGCTTCGTGGGAGCGGCTTCCAGCCGCGACTACTAGCGACCAGGTGTAAACCCTGTGGCGGGTTTTGGATGGGGTTCGCGGCTGAAGCCGCTCCTACATGCGACGACGGCGCTCCAGGTAGTCGTGCCACAGGATTCGTGCTGCTACGGCGCGCCAGGGTTGCCACGTACGCAGAAGACGTGCGATTCGACGTTCGCTCCGGGTTCGGTACAGATCCTCGATACCGCGCAGAAGGGCCAGGTCACCCGGCGGCCACACATCAGGACGCCGTAGCGCAAACAACAGGTAGCAGTCAGCGGTCCATTGGCCAATCCCACGAATCGAACACAGCGCTGCGCGGGCTTCATCGTCTTGCTGCCGGGCCACGACTGACAGATTCAGATCACCGTCTGCAACGTGACGGGCCAGCCCTTGTACGTAACCGGCCTTCTGGCGTGTCAGACCGCAACCGCGCAGCTGTTCGAGCGAAGTGGCGGCCAGAGTGGTCACGGAAAACGGGCTGACGCCGGCTCGCAGCCGACGAAAGGCCGAGCGTCCCGATGCAAGTGATACCTGCTGCTCGAGAATGATGCGTACGAGCGTTTGCCAGCCGCGCGAACGTGTCCAGAAAGGTGGTGGCCCGCGATCCTGGATAACGCGAGCCAGTACGGGATCACTGACGCACAGTTGTTTGACCGCCGCAGCCATTGTCGCTTCATTGAGAGATGGTGCTGACATTACTACCTGTTAGTCTCATACATGAGCGGCTTTAGCCGCTGATGTCTCCGCATGATGCCAAAGATTCGCTGTCGCGTGTTGTGCCAATGATCGCCTGTAGGGGCGGCTTCAGCCGCGAAGAATCTCTCGCGTGGTGTCAAAGATTCTCTGTAGGAGCGGCTTTAGCCGCGAACCCTATCCAAAACCCGCCACAGGGTTTGCACCTGGTCGCAAGTAGTCGCGGCTGGAAGCCGCTCCCACGGAAATTTGTAGCAGCTCGCTCTTGCACAACCCTGTTCCAGGTAGTCGCGGCTGGAAGCCGCTCCCACAGCCGCTCCCACAGCCGCTCCCACGAAGCCCGCCTCTCGCGTGGTGTCAAAGATTCCCTGCAGGAGCGGCTTTAGCCGCGAACCCTATCCAAAACCTGCCACAGGGTTTGCACCTGGTCGCAAGTAGTCGCGGCTGGAAGCCGCTCCCACGGAAACTTGTAGCAGCTCGCTCTTGCACAACCCTGTTCCAGGTAGTCGCGGCTGGAAGCCGCTCCCACGGAAACTTGTAGCAGCTCGCTCTTGCACAACCCTGTTGCAGGTAGTCGCGGCTGGAAGCCGCTCCCACAGCCGCTCCCACAGCCGCTCCCGCGTTCACACGGCAATTGACGGATAGTTTGATGAGCGTGTGCCGGGGATCGGGCGGTTGTCCGCGGTGTGGTAGGTAAAAACTGCCGAGTATTTGACCGTATCGCTGTCGTTACGGCCGGCACAATGAAACAGGCGGCTGTGGAAGAACAACGTATCGCCCGGTTCCAGCTCGACTACACGAGCCTGATCGATCAGCTCCGCGTTCTGTGCCAGCTCGGGGCGTAGAAACAGATCACGATCGAGCCGGCCACGATCAAAAGCTGTCACGTGGCTGCCCGGTATCACCTTGAGCGCGCCGTTGATCTCGCGCTCGGCCCCCAGTGCCAGCCATACCGACACCAGTTCCGGCCGGTCGAATGACCAGTAGCGGATGTCCTGATGCCACATCGTGCGACTGCTGTAACCGGGGTACTTGGTCATGACGCAGTTATGATGACCCTGCGACAGCATTACCTGCTCGCTGCCCATCAACACCCGCAGCCACGCCACCACGTCAGGGCTGGAAACCCACTGGCGAAACACGTCATCACGAGAATAGACGTGCAGCAGGCGTCGCACGGTGTCACCGCCGGCGGCGCTGCGACTCGCGGGCGAGCCAGGGTAGCCCACCTCTGTTTCGAATTCGGCCGGACCCTGCAACGGTTCCAGCGCGCCGTTAACCACGTCGAGCATGCGCCGGCGGATCGCTGCATCGACCAGGCCAGGCACCACCAGGTAGCCGTCGCGTTCAAAGCGCTTTATCGCAAGGGGCTCAGTTGCCTGCATTACAGCCATCCGGTTTCAGGTTCAGCCTAATGGTAGCGCGGGAGCGGTCACCACGCCCGCTGTCGGCTCAGGCCAGTTCAATACGGTTGCCGCCGACATCCCCTGTGTTGTTGAAGATCGTCCGGGTTGTGTAACAACCCTGATCGTAGTCCAGGACGGGCGGACGGGTCTGCTGTTACTGGCGCGCCAGCTCGATGCGGTTGCGGCCGGCACCCTTGGCGCGATACAGCGCCCGGTCGGCCTCTTCCACCAGCCGATGCTGGTCAAAATGGGGCCCGGGTACTGCGCTGGCGATACCGATACTGAGGGTGATGTGATCAGCGACCCGCGAGGCACTGTGCGGTATCGACAGGCCAGCTACGGTCCGGTGCATTTTGCCGGCCAGTTCGGCTGCCTGTTCCAGGCTGGCACCGGGTATCACGATGCCGAATTCCTCGCCGCCGTAGCGTGCCGCCACCTCACCCGCACGCTGGAAACAGCTTTCAATGGCCTTGGCAACCGCATGCAGCGCCTTGTCACCGGCCGGATGGCCGTAGCGATCATTGAACGCTTTGAAAAAGTCTATATCACAAAGCACCAGCGCCACCGGCTTACTGTCGCGAGCAGCCCGCCGCACTTCCGTCGTCAGTGCCTCGTCGAAATGCCGCCGGTTGGCAATACCGGTCACTGCATCGATTCGCACCAGAAGCTCCAGCGTCTGCGAGTTGGCGCGTTCCAGTTCCACCAGCTGCTGCTGCGCCTTGTGCTCGGTGATGTCACGGGCGATGACAACGAATACGTCACGACCCTGGATCTCGATCTGGCTCACCGAGATATCCAGCGGAAAGACTGTCCCGTCCTTGCGCTGACCGTCCAGTTCGCGGCCGTAACCCATGATGCGAATTTCGCCGGTGCGGCGATAGTGCTCCAGGTTCTCGTCATGACGGCTGGCATAGGGCTCCGGCAACAGCATCCTTACGCTTTGTTCCAGCACCTCGTCCAGGCTGTAGCCGAACATCTGCTCGGCGGCCGCATTCATTGATTCGACACGACCCTCGACATCGACCGTCAGGATGCCATCAGCCAGGTGATCAAACACGGCGTCAACCTGCGGCGCGCTCAGGTCCTCCTGGAACTGGCGCAGTACTGCAGCAGCGGTGCCGGTAAATGGCGACATCGATTCAACCAGCTCCGGCTTCCAACGCAGCGGCGCGCCAGACAACACCAGCACGCCGTGCACGACGCTACCGATACTCAATGGCAACGCAGCAGTCCCCTCATCCTGATCGGAGAACACGGCACGCTTGCGGTCGATTGCCGTACGGGCAAGCCGATCAAAATCGACCAGCGTATCTTCCCGCGGAACGTCGGCCGGTACGACATCGGTCAGCCGGCACGGTTCGCCGCCAACAACGTTGGCGAGCATACCGCCGCTGCTGTGAGTCAACTCGAGTGACCGGGACAGAATGCAGTTAATGCTGTCGCTGTGGCGTGAACCCGGCTGCAACTGCTGCTGCATAGCTGCAATAGCAGCGAGCAACGAGTGGCACCACTCGAGCTCTTCGGAGTTGTCGGGCTGACGAGCTATCGAGGTCATTAAACTGGGGCTTATATATGAAGCGGCAGCGGCAATTGTGGAGGACGCTACTTAATAGTTTTAAGTCTCGAATTGCAACGAACACACCATCATTCTGTAACATTGGGACGATGTTCCCTGCCATTCAGGGAATAATGGCGAACGCCCGCACCGGAAACGAGCCGGCACCAACCACTTTGACCGGCACAGCAAAGTAGCGAAAGCCCGCATCTGGCAATGCACCAAGATCGGCCAGGTGCTCGGTAATCGGGATTCCCGCGCCAAGCAAAATCGTATGGGCAGGACGGGTACCATCCTTGATGCAGTCGATATTCAGCGAGTCAATACCGACATGCTTTACCTCTTTGTCCGCCAGCCACTGTGCAGCGTCGCGTGTCACAAACGGGTGGTTTTCAAAGTAGTGCGGTGTGCCCCAGTGCTGCGACCAGCCAGTGTGAATCAGTACAGCCTTGTTGCGCAGATCGAGTCCGTGCAGCGCAGCAACGTCGAGGCAGGCACCGTGTGTATGAATGCAAACAGCCTCCAGGTCAGCCAGTCGGTGCAGCGGTAACGCTGCGATATCGGGCTTTTCGCGAAACCGATGAAACGGAGAGTCAACATAAGTCGCCGTATTCATAACCATCTCTATATGCCCGATTTGAAACTCGGTGCCATCGGTGTAATGTGGTCGCGAGTCCTGGTGACTCAGATAAGCGTCTACGATCGGCGCCGGCAGACCGGGATAGGTCTGCACACCGCTGACGATCCGGTGGCTGAGATCAACCAGGCTTGACATAGTTGCTTGCCGCGACATCCAGTGAATTACGTGAACTTTGTCACGTTACGGGCGTGTTTGCGACGCTGTTACCCAGCGTTGCAGGGGGGTCTGACGGCTTGCGATGTGAACTGGTTCACAGAATAGTCACAAATTGTGTACTAGACTGTAAAGTGGCTCAATAAGGACAACGGGGGGCGACCATGAGCGACAAAAGATCAAAGCCGGATGCCGGCAGCAAAGAAGCACGGGACTGGGACCCGTTTACAGTCTGGCAGAAGCACATCAAGGAAGCTGAGGCCAAACCGGCCGACGAAGATCAGAACCCGACGGGGAGCTGGCGCACTGATGCAGTGTGGCAGAACCTTATTAAAGACTAATAGCGAACCAACGCCGGTGGGCGTCGCAGAACCTGTTTCAGGTCTAGTAACGAACCAGCGCTGAGCCCCAGGTAAAGCCGCCACCAAAGGCTTCCAGCAACATCAAATCACCGCGTTTGATTTTTTCCTCGCGAACGGCAACGTCCAGCGCCATAGGTACGGACGCTGTCGACGTGTTGCCGTGATCCTGTACCGTCTGGATCACTTTCTCCATCGACATACCCAGCTTGCGAGCGGTGGCCTGGATAATCCTGTGGTTGGCCTGGTGCGGAATCAGCCAGTCGAGGTCAGACCGGGTCATCCTGTTTGCCGCCAGGGTTTCCTCGACGATTGACCCGAGCGTATTGACGGCGACGCGGAATACCTCGTTACCCTTCATCTGTATCGAACAATTCTCTTGACGCATGCTGTCCATGCCCTGACCGACACCTGCGGGGAAATAAAGCAGGTCCTTGTAAGCACCGTCGGCATGCAGATGGGTCGAGACGATGCCCGGCTCTTCGGCCGGCTCGAGTATCACCGCGCCGGCACCGTCACCGAACAACACACAGGTAGCACGGTCGTTCCAGTCCACCATGTTTGTCAGCGTCTCGCCACCCACCACCAGCGCGCATTTCGCCGTGCCTGCACGCACGAAATTGTCGGCCACGCTCAATGCGTAGATAAACCCGGTGCATGCGGCTTCGAGACTGAACGCCGGGCAGCCGTGGATATCAAGCCGCTCCTGCAGCAGGCAACCCATGTTGGGAAAAACCTGGTCCGGCGTCGTCGTGCCGACAATGATCAGGTCTATGTCATCAGCGCCGACGCCGGCGGCCTCCATTGCCTGCCGCGCAGCACCTTCGCACAGCGTACCGGTGGTTTCACCCTCGGATACGACGTGACGTCGTTCGATACCGGTGCGGCTGCGAATCCATTCGTCGGTGGTATCGACTATTTTTTCCAGGTCGGCATTGGTAAGAACTTTGTCGGGTAAACAGCGTCCGGTACCGGCTATACGTGAATACATTCAGGAAACCTCCGCATCCGGGAACATCTGCGCCAGCTGCTCGCCGATCTGGTCCGGCACGCCTTTTTCCGACTCTAGCATGGCCAGGTCGATGGCATTGGCCAGCGCAAACTCGTCAGCGTTGCCATGACTTTTGATCACCACCCCACGCAGACCGACCAGGCTGGCACCGTTATACCGCCGCGGGTCGAGCCGGGCGCCGAGGGCGGCCAGACGGCTGTGGGCTGACGGGTCACTGGCAAATTCTTCGCGCAGCACCGTGAGAATTTCACGGTACGCACCTTCGATGGTTTTGAGGGCGACATTGCCGGTAAACCCGTCACTGACCACAACATCGGCCCGGCCGGAAAAAATATCGTTACCTTCTACATAGCCAATGTAGTTCAGGGTCGAGCCCTGCAACAGCTCACCGGCCTTCTGGATTACCTCAGTGCCTTTGATGGATTCGACGCCTATGTTCAGCAGCCCCACCCGCGGCGAATCTATCTCGAAAATATCCCCTGCAATCACCGACCCCATCACGGCGAACTGCAGCAGGTGCGTGGCACTGCAATCCGGGTTGGCACCAAGATCGAGCATGCAGGTGTGGCCGGCGCGCGCCGGGATAACAGAGACTATCGCCGGCCGGTCGATACCCGGCATGGTTTTGAGTACATAGCGGGATTTGGCCACCAGCGCACCGGTGTTACCGGCGCTGACACAGGCATCTGCCGTGCCGGCCTTGACCAGCTCCAGCGCGCGTCGCATTGAGGAATTTTTCTTTCCACGCAGCGCCCTGGCCGGACTGTCGTCCATGGCAACGACCTCGGCAGCAGGCTCGATACTCACCCTGCCGCGAGGCAAATCAATCTCGCCCAGCAAAGCCGCCAGCACCGGCTCGGGCCCGGTCAGCACTATAGAAACGTGGGAGTGTCGCTGCAGCGCAGCCTGCGCCGCCTTGACCACAACGTCAGGCCCGCGATCGCCACTCATTGCGTCGACGGCAATTACCACCGGACGCTGGGAGTGTCCCGGCATGGCCCTAGTCTTCGGTGTCCTCGTCGAGGACTTCGATCACTCGCTTGCCCTTGTAGTAACCGTCGGCGGTGACGTGGTGGCGGCGATGAGTTTCACCGGTAGTAGGGTCGATCGACAATGCGGGTTTGCTTAACGCATCGTGCGACCGTCGCATGCCACGCCGCGAAGGCGTCTTGCGGCTCTTTTGTACTGCCATTTCTCTCTCCAGGAATTAATGCCGGTCGCGCAGCATGTCTGCGAGACCAGAAAAAGGTGTAGTCGTTTCTGCCGCCGGCTTCTCAAGCTGCTCCAGGTCTCCGGTCAGAGCACCACACTCGCCTGCCGGATGCCGTGGCGCCAGAGGCAACTCCAGCAGCACTTCGTCTTCCATCAGGTCGGCCAGCCGCAGTTCGCCATCGGGTACAACCAGCAGTTCGTAACCAGCCGGTAACTGTTCACTGTCGATATCGACCGTGCTCAGCGCCAGGTGCAATTCGTCATCGACTTCGATCTGTAAGGGTTCGAGACAACGCTGGCAGGCAACTCGCACTCGCCCATTGACCCGTGCATCAAGCAGCAACGGCTGATCGCCACTCAGTTGACAACTTACCGTTACCGGACCGGTGTCAGGCAGAACTGCTTCTGCCAGACGCGGCAACGCCGCAAGCGGCAATTCAACGCTGCCTGCTGAAGCATCACCGGCCAATGTGGCCAGCGGGAGTTTCTCGAACCATAACGCGGACATAAGCGCGCTATAATAGTGGCCCTGTTACGCAGTGTCAAAGCAAAGAACTGTACATAACTGGCTGTAATCACTAGGAAAAACCTTTGAATCATCCCGATGGCCCGGCGCTGGTGCTGGCGTCTGCCTCGAAGTACCGCCGGATGCTGCTCAACCGCCTCGCTTTGCGGTTCGACAGCATTGCTCCAAATATCGACGAATCCCGCCATGGCGGCGAAACGCCCGAGCACCTGGCCACCCGGCTGGCGCGCGAAAAAGCCCGTGCCGTTGCCGCGGCGCATACCGGCACGGTCGTAATCGGCTCCGACCAGGTTGCCACCCGTGGCGACAACATTCTCGGTAAACCTGGTGACTTTGAAACCGCGCGTACCCAGCTGCTGGAATCATCTGACCAGGAAGTAACCTTCTACACTGCGGTCAGCGTGATGGACACCGGTCGCGGCATTAACGAGCACCATACAGATTGCACGCGGGTAGATTTTCGCTCGCTCAATGCCGAGGAAATACAGCGTTATCTCGAAGCCGAGCGGCCATTCGATTGTGCGGGCGCGTTCAAGGCCGAGGGTCTCGGCATCAGCCTGTTCTGGCGCATCCAGACCGTAGACCCGACAGCGATTATGGGGCTGCCGTTAATCTGGCTTGCATCGGCACTGCGTCGTGCCGGTTACCAGGTTCCCTGAGCCGTTAGAGCTTCAGGCTGTCCAGCACTTCACGCAGGTCATCCGGCAGCGGTGCGCTGACCTGGAAATCTTCACCATTGTGCGGACGCTCGAAGCGCAGCGCGTGGGCGTGAAGGAACAGCCGGCGTAGTCCGCCTTGGGCAAAGCGCTTGTTGGCGCCGGCATCACCGTAACGCTCGTCCCCCGCTACCGGGTTGCCTATCGATGCAGCGTGAGCACGTATCTGGTGAGTCCGTCCGGTGCCCAGCAGCACCTCTACCAGCGTCGCATGACGAAAGTTCTGCAACCGCCGGAATTCCGTATGTGCCGGGCGCCCATCGGCAGCCACTTCGGCAAAACGCTCTCCATTACGCCGTACCACGCGTAACGGCGTGTCAACTACCACCAGGTCTTCCGGCAGGCGGCGCGCCAGCAGCGCAAGGTATCGTTTTTCCATCGCCCCGTTGCGCAGCAGCTCGTGTAGCGCACGCAGTTCGCTGCGCTTCTTTGCGATCATCAGGCAGCCGCTGGTTTCACGATCGAGACGGTGTACCAGCTCGAGCGAATGACAATCCGTGCGCAGCTTGCGCAAAGCCTCGATTACGCCATGGCTCAGGCCGCTGCCACCATGCACCGCCACACCGGCCGGCTTGTCCATCACCAGCAGACGCTGATCCTCATATATGACCGCGTCGGTGAGACGGCGGCTCAGCGCCGGCGGCAGGGCATCATTTCCGGGTGTGGCCAGGCGCAATGGCGGAATACGTACCAGGTCACCGGC
This sequence comes from Gammaproteobacteria bacterium, assembly GCA_013003425.1. NCBI lineage: Bacteria > Pseudomonadati > Pseudomonadota > Gammaproteobacteria > Gammaproteobacteria bacterium. The sequence goes on from JABDJB010000006.1 coordinate 18,096, forward strand.
CTCCAGGCGGTGCCCGGGGCGCACCCGGCCGCGGTTCACCCGCACCTCGCCACGCCTCAAAATGCGGTAGATACGGCTGCGCGGCACCCCACGCAGCTCGCGGGCGAGAAAATTATCGACGCGCTGGCCGGCAAAATCCTCGGCCACCGTCACCGTGCGGGCCCGCGGGTGCCCGGTTTTACCACCCGAATCGGTCATAGTATTCAATCATTTATGCATTGCAGCTGCCAAAGTGCCTTTGCTATAGTACCGCGGTGGCGCTGCTAGCCGGCACCTTTTGGGTGCCCCCGTCACATGCTTGAGATAGAACGCCGCGACCGGACCGGTAGCTATACGCCGCGGTCGCATGAATTGAAACACGTCCTTGCAGGACGAATCAGGGCTGTTCTGTTCCGGATTTTTCGCTGTGCTGGATGCTGTCATAACGACGGCCTTGCGGCACAGGACAGAGTTGAGGATTTTCCTCCCAACCGCATATGAATAAAGCGGATCGATTTGGTCGAGTAAACCTTCGCCTCCAGGCCGCTCCCGGCGGCTGATCCTGGACTACAGCCCCTTTGAAAATTTAAGGAAGGGGCAGCATGAAAAGAATGCTGGTCAACGCGGTTCAGCCCGAAGAACTGCGCGTTGCAATGGTCGATGGCCAGAAACTGTACGACCTCGATATCGAGGTTCCGTCACGCAGCCAGAAAAAGGCCAACATCTATAAAGGGAAGATTACCCGGATCGAGCCCAGCCTGGAGGCTGCGTTCGTCGATTTCGGCGTCGAACGACACGGCTTCCTGCCGCTGAAAGAGATATCCCGCAGCTATTTTCGCCAGACTCCTGATGCCGGCAATCGCGTCAACATCAGGGACGTACTCAGCGAAGGACAAGAGCTGATCGTACAGGTCGACAAGGAAGAGCGTGGCAACAAAGGCGCTGCACTCACAACCTTTATCAGCCTGGCAGGCCGTTTTATCGTGCTGATGCCAAACAACCCCCGCGCCGGTGGCGTTTCCCGCCGGATCGCCGGTGACGAACGCAACGAGCTGCGCGAGGTCATCTCACAGCTCGACGTGCCTGAGGGCATGGGGCTCATCGTACGTACCGCCGGCGTCGGCCGCAGCATCGACGAACTGGGCTGGGACCTCGAATACCTGTTGACTATCTGGAAGGCAATCCAGGACACCACCGACCGCCCCGCTCCATTCCTGGTCTACCAGGAGAGCAACGCAATAATCCGGGCGATACGCGATCACCTGGACAAGGATATCGGCGAGATACTGGTTGATGACAAGACCGTCTTTGAAGAGGCGCGCGGCTTCATGCAGACGGTGATGTCGCACAACATCAACAAGCTGAAACTGTACGAAGACCCGGTTCCGCTGTTTACCCGGTACCAGATCGAGAGCCAGATCGAATCGGCGTTTTCGCACACGGTACGCCTGCCGTCCGGCGGCAGTATCGTCATCGATCCGACCGAGGCGCTGGTATCAATCGATATCAACTCTGCCCGTGCAACAAAGGGCGGTGACATCGAGCAGACGGCAACCCAGACAAACCTCGAGGCTGCCGACGAGATAGCCCGACAATTACGACTGCGGGATATCGGCGGCCTGATCGTTATCGATTTCATCGATATGTCACAAAACCGCAACCAGCGCGACGTGGAAAACCGGCTGCGCGATGCCGTCAAGCAGGACCGGGCACGGGTGCAGATCGGGCGAATTTCACGCTTTGGCCTGCTGGAGATGTCACGCCAGCGGCTGCGGCCATCGCTGGGTGAATCCAGCGCCATTGTCTGCCCGCGCTGCAACGGTCATGGCACCGTACGTGATGTCGAATCACTTTCGCTGGCAATTCTGCGCCTGATCGGCGAAGAAACCCGCAAGGAACGAACCGCGCGCGTCATCGCGCAATTACCGGTAGACGTCAGTACTTACCTGCTTAACGAAAAGCGCGATTGGGTAAACACCATAGAGCAGCGCAGCGACATTCAGGTCGTAATCGTACCAACACCGGAACTGGAAACACCCAACTACACCATTCGCCGCGTACGCGACGACGAAGTACGGCTGCCGGAGAACGCTGCGGCAAGCTATCGCATGCCGTCGCTGGAAGAGGAATCGGCTGATGCCGCCGGTGCCAAACGCGAAAGGCCGCCGGAACAGCCGGCAGTGAAAGTCGTGGTGCCTGAATCGCCGGCGCCCGCACCGGTGCCCGTACCGCAAGCGGCCGCGGCAGCACCGGCCGGTCCGGCCAAGCCAGGAATATTCGTGCGCATGTGGCGCGCGCTGTTCGGTGCCGGCGAGGAACCCGCGCCAACAGCGCCCAAGCCGCGTCGCAGCAGCCAGCAACAGCAACAACAGCAACGTCGGCGCCGCCCGCGTGGTGGTCGTGGTCGGCAGCAGAACCAGCGGCAGGCGCATGATGGCGACCAGCGCCGCAAGACGCAGCGCAAGAAATCCGGCGGGCAGAAGCGCCAGTCGGGCCAGCAGCCCAGGCAACAGGATCAGGGCGCGGAATCAAAACAATCTGATCAAAAGCAGGAACAACAGCAGGGCCAGGGCCAGGGTCAGAATCAAGGCAAAACCGACGGCCGGCGTTCACGAGGTCGTCGCAGGCGCGGCGGCCGGCGTTCCGGCAATCGCAACCGGCGTCCTCAGGGTGACGCACAGTCTACGGCGGGCGATCGCGGTAACGGCCAGCAGCAGCAGTCGCAGCCAGCGGCCGAAAAACAACAGCCCACTGCAGACAAGCCGAAACAGCCAGCAGCAGACAAACCGAAGCAGCCGGATGCGGACAAACCGAAGCAGACAACTGCAGAGAAGCCAAAACAGGAAGCCGGGAGTTCTTCGAACCAGCCGGCAACTCAACAGGACGGCGGCAGTTACACGGTATGGTCATCCGCACCGGATCGGCCCGGGCCACGGCGCGACGAGTGAGTCAGAGCCTGCGGTGGATGTCTTTCAGCAACCCGCGGGCGCCGCGCTCAATCAGGTCGAGAGCATGCTCGAAGCCGCGTTGTCCGCCGTAGTACGGGTCGGGCACGTCGGCGTCGCGCTGACCGGCGTATTTCATAAACAGGGATAAGCGACCCGCACTCTTGCGGTAACGATGTGACAGTAACGAATAGTTGTTGCGGTCCATGGCAACAACAATATCGTAGTCATCGAAGTCCGTATCACTAACCTTGCGCGCCCGCAGGATGCTTATATCGATGCCGCGTCGTTGTGCCGCAGCCACAGCGCGCGGGTCGGGCGGATCGCCAGCATGGTAACCATGGGTGCCGGCCGAATCGACTTCGATATCGAGCTGGCCCTCTTCCTCGACCAGCTTGCGAAATACGCCCTCGGCCATCGGCGAGCGACAGATATTTCCCATGCACACGAACAGCACGCGTGTCATGACTTGCCCTCCATCATCGCTTCTACTCTCGCCAGGTCTTCTGCAGTGTCAACACCTGGCCCCGGCGGCGCCGCGGCCAGTGCAACATCGATGCGCATGCCGGCCCACAGAGCCCGCAGCTGCTCCAGCCGTTCGGTAAGTTCAAGCTGGCACGGCGGCATCTCACACAGCTTTTTTAACCCATCGACGCGATAGGCGTAAAGCCCGATGTGACGCAGCATGCCAGCCGGCTCATCCGGCGCATCACGGTGGAACGGTACCGGCGCGCGGCTGAAGTACAGCGCCCGACCGGACTGCGCCATCACGACTTTCACCACATTCGGATCGCGAAAGTCATCGTCACCGGTGAGTGGCACCGCCAGTGTTGCAATATCAGCCCCGCCAGCCAGCAGGCCGGCAACCTGATCGATCAGCTGCGGTGGCAGCAACGGCTCGTCGCACTGCACGTTGACCACAACAGTGTCCGGCCCCCAGTCGCGGCTGACCGCGACCTCTGTTATGCGGTCAGTGCCGGACGGGTGATCGGCTGCCGTCATGATCACGGCCGCCCCGAGCTGCGTCGCGATATCCCTTATACGCTCGTCGTCGGTTGCCACGATGACTTCGTCAGCAGCGCTGGCAGTGGCAATCCGCCAGACGTGCTCGAGCATGGTGCGCCCGCACAGCTGCCGCAGCGCCTTGCCTGGCAGACGGCTCGAAGCAAAACGCGCGGGTATGACTACCTTGAATGCCATCAATCTCAGCCCAGCTGCAGCCCGGTTGCGGCTGACACGCGACGCCGCAGCTCTGCCGCATCGTCCAGCACCGCGTCGACCTTAAGGAAATACATCCCTGCAGTCGCAAAGTCATTGCACTTGACTGCGTCTTTTTCCGTCATTACCACGGGCAGCTCGTCACCAAAGTCAAAATCACTGTGCCGGTATACAGCGTGATCCGCAAATTCGTGACGCACCGGCTTCAGCCCGGCAGCCTCCAGTAGCGCGAAGAAACGCGCCGGGTTGCCGATGCCGGCTACCGCATGCACCCGCTGGCCACTGAATTCCGCCAACGGTCTGCTGTTGCCGTCGCCAATGCTCACCACGCGATCTCCGACAACGTGCATCCGCAGGCAGTCAGGCCAGTCACCTCCGGCGCCGTTTACCACCACGGCATCGACCGTTCCGAGGCGATCAGTTGATTCACGCAGTGGCCCGGCCGGGATGAAGCGACCATTACCAAAGCCGCGGCTGGCATCGACAACGACAATTTCGCAGTCGCGCGCCAGCCGATAGTGCTGTAACCCGTCATCACAGACAATAACGTCGACACCTGCAGCCGCGAGTTGTGCTGCGCCCGCCGCGCGATCGGGAGCAGCAACAACCATCGCGCCGGTGCGGCGTGCGATCAGGACCGCTTCGTCTCCAGCCAGCGCAGGATCGGTATTTGCTTCGACCTGCAGCGGCCATCGCGATGACTTGCCGCCATATCCACGCAGCAGAACGCCAGCGCGCACACCGGCTGCGGCAAACTGCTCAGCCAGCCAGATGACAAGGGGTGTCTTGCCGGTGCCCCCGGCTGTGATATTGCCAACCACCACCACCGGCGCGGTCGGGTGTTTGCTGGCGAGGACGCCGCGACGATACAACGCGCTACGCGTTGCGCTCACCGCATGAAACAACGCCCCCAGCGGCGCGAGCCACCAGCCAGATCTGTTACCGCCATACCAGGTGTCGAGCAGCTTGTGCTCGAGGCTCACTCTATCGGCTCTTCGTCGAACTGCATCCGGTAAAGGGAGGCGTAGTGTCCGCCCCGCTCGATCAGGCTGGCATGTGTGCCCGTCTCGACTATACGACCACTGTCGAGCACGACGATAAGGTCTGCGTTTTCCACCGTCGACAGCCGATGCGCAATAACCAGAGTCGTGCGGTGCTGCATCAGTGCATCCAGCGCCTGACGGATGTGGCGCTCGGACTCGCTATCGAGCGCCGATGTTGCCTCATCGAGAATCAGCACCGGCGCATCCTTGAGCAGTGCGCGTGCAATGGCAACACGCTGGCGCTGGCCACCTGAAAGCAGCACGCCGCGATCGCCGACCAGGGTGTCCAGCCCGTCCGGCAGCGTGTCAGTAAACTCCGTTACGTGGGCAGCTTTTGCGGCAGCGGCGATCGCCGCCTCATCAGCACGCTCCATTGTGCCGTAGGCAATGTTACGGGCAATGGTCTCGTTGAACAGGGTTACATCCTGGCTGACCAGTGCAATCTGCCGGCGCAGGTCCGCCAGGCGATACTCCCTGATATCGTGCCCGTCTATGAGAATACGGCCGCCAGTGACATCGTAAAAACGTGGCAGGAGGTTTATCAGCGTACTCTTGCCGCTGCCGGAGCGTCCGACAAACGCGACGGTCTGGCCTGCCGCCACCGCAAGATCAATACCGGAAAGCACATCACCCTTTGCTGCGTCGTAACTGAACTGCACGCCCTCGAATGCCATGTCGCCGCGCGCCCGATCCAGCCTCCGCTCGCCACCAGCCGGCTCGCTCGAGGTGTCCAGGATTTCAAAAATACTCTTGCCCGCGGCGATGCCACGCTGCAGGTTTGCGTTGACGTTTGTCAGCCGCTTGAGCGGCCCCATCAGCATCAGCATGGCGGTAAAAAATGAAATAAACGTGCCCACGGTAAGCTGTTCGAGCATTTCGGGCCGTGTTGCCAGGAAAACGATTCCGGCCATGCCAAACGCGGCAATAAGCTGGATGACCGGGATACTGATCGCCCGTACTGCCACCATGCGCATGAACAACCGGCGGTTCTTCTCATTGACCCGCTCGAACTGGCGCCGCTCGTATTCCTGGCCATTGAAAACCTTGACGACACGATGACTCGACAGGACTTCTTCGGCCACACGCGTCACGTCACCCATCGAGTCCTGGATACGCAGGCTGTAACGGCGAAACCGTGCGCTGACGATACGCATGAGCCAGCCGATCATAGGTCCGACCAGAAAAATGAACAATGCCAGCTGCACATTGAGATAGAACATCCAGATCACCAGGCCAATGATCGTCAACGTGTCGCGAATGATCACTGTTATTGTATTGGTCGTGCTTTCTGCAACCTGCTCGATGTTATAGGTAAGCTTGGACAGCAAGACACCGGTCGAGCTCTGATCGTGCACGGCAGTGGGTAATAACAGGAATTTTTCGAATACCTCGCCGCGCAGCTTCTTTATTACATGGCGGCCGACGTAGTTCAGACAATAGTTCGCCACGAAACCGGCAAGACCACGTGCCAGGAACAGCGCGACCATCAGCACCGGAATTATGCGTATGGTGTCGGGGTCTTTCTCGATGAAACTGCCATCGAGCAGCGGCCGCATCAGGGCAGCAAAACCGGTATCGGTCGCAGCGTAGACGACCATTGCGGCGATCGCAGCACTGTACAGCGGCCAATAGGGTTTGGCATAACCAAGCAGGCGCCGGTAGACCACGCCGGTATCAGTCTGCATTTCAGACATGTCAGTTAGCCTGGTTGCCCGGCCCTTCATTGACCGTGGCAATATTGATACGGACAAAACCCAGCCGGCCTGCTACATCCATTGCAGTGACTACCGATTGATGAGTTGCGCGGGCGTCGGCCCGGATAGTAACCGGGCGGTCGCGATCGTCACCATACATGCGGATGATTGCGCGCCTCAGGGTTCCGGGCCGGTTGTTGATCAGCTCCTGCTGGTTCAGCAGGTAACCTCCCTCGGCCGTGACGGTGATTTCCATTCCTTCTACCGTCGCCTGCTCCGGAGCTGCAGCCTCGCGCGTTTGCGGCAAAGTGATCTTTAGTTCTGATTCGCGCACAAAGCTGGTGGACACCATAAAAAACACCAGCAGCAGTAACACCACGTCAATCAGCGAGGTCAGATTTACCTCCGGCTCCTCAGCCTGGCGTGCCCGCAGGTTCACGCACCGCGCTCCGCCGCGCGCCGATCGCCGCCATGCAGGGCCTCGACCAGTTTTATTGCCTCCTGCTCCATCTGCACCACGAGCGAATCTACCCGTCCGCGCAGATAGCGGTAACCCATCAATGCCGGAATAGCGACGGACAACCCGGCAGCGGTAGTAATCAGCGCCTCCGAGATGCCACCAGCAAGCACGGTCGGGTTACCCACGCCATGCGCCTGGATGGCGCCAAACACCTTTACCATGCCGATGACGGTGCCAAGCAACCCCAGCAAGGGCGAAATGGCGGCAATGGTGCCGAGGGGATTGAGGAAACGTTCCAGTTCGTGCACGACATGACGGCCGGTATCCTCGATACTCTCTTTCATCACGTCGCGATTTGCATCGCGAGCACCCAGCCCGGCAGCGAGAATCCGGCCCAGCGGTGAACTATCACGCAGGGCATGGATATGGCGATCGTCGAGCTGTTCCTTTTCGACCCAGTACCACACTTTGGCAGCAAGGTCCGTGGGCAGCACGCGTTTGCGCCGCAGCGTCCACAGGCGCTCCACGATTATTGCTCCAGCCACTATTGAACAGAGCACCAGTGGCAGCATCAGCCAGCCACCCGCTCTGACTATCTCGAACATACGACCCCTCTGCCAGAATGACGGTATGAAACCCCTCGAGGCGGGCCCATAGTACTTCACCTGCCGGGTTGAACTAAAGCGCAGCGGGGACGCCAGAAGCGTGCATTCCTGCAGCGATGCCGGCTGATGCCGATTTCTCCATGCCTTGACACATGAGCTGAAATGGCGCCGGCATTGGCAGTCAGGTAGACGGCCGCACCCGCATCCTGCCAGCGCTGCACGACTGTGGCGCCGGGCAAGCCCCACTGATTCGTCTTGTTAACCGAAACCAGCACATGACTCGCGCCGGTTGCCGCTACAAAACCTGCCGTGGACGATGTCTTGCTGCCGTGGTGCGGAGCTGCCAGCAGTGCACAGCGCAGCCGGTCATACCGGCGCGCTACCAGATTGCGTTCCGCTGCAGCTTCGATGTCGCCGGTCAGCAGCACGCAGGATTTACCATTGCTGATACGGACCACACAACTGGCATCGTTACCGGTCCAGCCGTCACCAGCCGGCGGGTGCAACACATCAAATGCCAGGCCATCCCAGAACCATCGCTGCCCGCGTTGACACCGCACCTTGTTTGCGACGCCACTACCCAGCACCCTGGCAGCAGGAAAATCGGCCAGGACCTCATCCAGGCCACCGGCATGATCATTATCGGAGTGACTTACAACAACGCGATCAACCGCGGCATTCCCCTGCAGCCGCAGGAATGGCCTGATAGCGCTGCTGTATGCGCTGCGCCCGCTGCGCCAGCGCGGACCCGTATCGTATAGCAGCACGTGCCGCCGGGTACGCACGACTATCGCCAGTCCGTGACCGACATCCAGCATTGTCAGTTCGAATGCCCCGGGTGCGGGCCTGTGGTCCGCCGGCAACACTGCAGGCAGCAGCATCAGTAACCCCAGCCAGCGGGCCGGCCAGCCACGCGGAGCCAGCAGCCAGGCACTGCCAATTACCGCAATAAAAAGCACTGAAGCGGGCACGTGCGAAGGGTAGTAAACCAGCGCTTCGAAGTTTGCGACCCACTGCAGCGCGGGCCATACACCATCCAGCAACGCGGCTGCCCGGGCCAGCACCAGCAAACCGGTTTCGGCATGCAGGAAGAAAACAACGACTCCGCCAAGCACCAGCGGTATCAGAACCAGACTGAAAAGCGGCAGCAACATCAGATTCACCAGCGGCGCAGCCAGCGCAACCTGGCCGAACAGCAGAGACAGCAACGGTGCCAGACCGACAAAAACTGCCAGCTGCGCGGACCACAGCCGCCGTAACCATGAACCGTCGCCACCACCTGCATAGAGCAGGACTACGACGGCAAAGAACGAAAGCCAGAAACCCGCTTCCAGCGGTGCCAGCGGATCGAACACCAGTACCAGCAACAACGCGGCCGCCAGTGCCTGGGCTGGCCGGGCATCGCGCCTGGAAAGCCGGCACAACAACAGGACCAGCACGACCAGCAGGGCGCGCCTCGTCGGAATGGTAAAACCTGCCAGTGCGGCATAGCCGACCGCGAGCAGTGCGGATAGTCCGCAGCCCAACAGGATGCCGCGACGCGACAACCCGCCCAGCAACGTGCCGCCAAGGTAGCCAAGCCCGGCGACGATACCAATGTGCAGACCGCTGATCGCAACAAGGTGGCTCAGACCCGTGTTGCGCAGCACCTGCCAGTGGCCGTCACTCAGATGCTGGCGGTCACCAATTGCCAGGGCAACAACCAGGGCGCCGCCAGTATCCGATTTAAGTCCCGCCGCCAGCTGCCGCGACAGGCGGTCGCGCTGAGATGCCAGTAACAAGGTACTGCCGGTAGCTATCCGCCGGTTTTCAGAGCCGCGGACATAGCCGCTGGCGGCAAGCCCGGAACGAAAGGCGAAATCCGCACGGAAGCGTCGGCCAGGGTTGGCCAGCCCGTGCGGCGCACGCAAGCGCACATCGAGTTGCCACAAGTCGCCCGGGCGTGGTGGCGTCACACCGGCCGGGAATTCGTACCAGCGCAGCCAGACACGGCGCAGGCCTGCTCCAGGCAGTTTTGCTTCAGCGACAAATCCGAGTGTCGAACCGTCCCGCTGCACGACATCAGCGACACGTACAACTACCTGCGTGTCGAGCGTGCCCTCGAGCGGCAGGCCGACCAGCTGCCGGTGCGCAACGATGTGCGTCCAGGCAAAACCCGCCAGCAATGTCGCAGCAAACATCGCAGCGGGCGTGCGACGCCATGCCGCGAGCGCAATGGTCAACGCCGCCACGAGGATCACCAGCGCATCCGGTAACAACTGTGGCAGCGCGAAAACTGCAGCACTGCCAGCAAGAAAACCGACAGCCACCAGCGGTAAATCGAATCGGCGCCACACTGCGCGACTGTGACCGGCGAACGCGGCATGAACCAGCCGCATTTCTATACGGCGGCGGCAGATTTAACGTGAAAATATCAGCCGTCAACCGACGCTGGACGCAGCACTCCCTCCTCGAGCGTGAGGATGCGGTCCATGTGGCGGGCGATTCGCATGTCGTGGGTAACCACCACCAGGCTGGTGCCCAGTTCGCGATTCAGTTCGAGCATCGTCTCGAATACCCGGGCACCGGTGCGGCCGTCGAGATTGCCGGTTGGCTCATCGGCCAGCACCAGCGCCGGCCCGGTGATCAGAGCACGGGCAACTGCTGCACGCTGCCGCTCACCGCCCGACAGCTGCGCCGGCTTGTGTTCCAGGCGCTCGCCCAGCCCTACCCGCTGCAGCAGGTCGGCTGCCTGTTGGCGCGCCTTTGCCACTTCGACGCGGCGAATGAGCAGCGGCATGGCGACATTTTCCAGCGCGCTGAATTCCGGCAACAGGTGATGGAACTGATAGACAAAACCCACCCTGCGGTTGCGCATTTCGCCGCGTTCGGCATCGCTGAGCTGGCTCAGGTCGCGGCCATTTATAAAGATGCGGCCGGAGGTGGGATCGTCCAGCCCGCCCATAATCTGCAGCAACGTAGTTTTGCCGCTACCGGATGCACCGATAATCGAAATCCTCTCCCCGGGCGCCACGTCCAGTTCGATGTCCCGCAGCACCTCAAGGCGGCCGCTGGCCTGCGGATAACTGCGAGAAATATTCTCACAGCGCAAAGCCAGATCGGCGGGACCGGCATCATTCATGACGCAATGCCTCGGCCGGGCGGGTGCGGGCCGCGCGCCAGGCGGGGTAAATGGTGGAAAGCAGTGCCAGCAGAAATGCGGTCAGCGCAATTTGTGTAACGTCGGTTGCTTCGATGCGCGCCGGCAGGTCACTTAGAAAATAAACTTCGGGCGATACCAGCTCGGTGTGCAGCAGGCTTTCCAGCCAGCGCACTATTGCTTCGATGTTGAGAGCGCCAAGAATACCCAGAACCACGCCGAGCAGTGTACCGATCGCGCCGATCAATGTCCCCTGCACCATAAACACACTCATAATGCTGCCTGGCGATGCGCCGAGTGTACGCAGGATGGCGATATCGCTGCGCTTGTCTTTTACCACCATTACCAGCGTGGAAACGATATTGAATGCGGCCACACCGACGACCAGGAGCAAAATTATAAACATCACTGTCTTGGTCAACTGGATGGAACGAAAGAAATTGGCATGCTTGCGCGTCCAGTCGCTGACAAAAACCCCCCCGCCGATCTCGCGCGCGACCTGGGTCACGACCTGCGGCGCCTGGTACATGTCCGCCAGGCGCAGACGCACGCCGCTGACGGCATCACCGAGCCGGTAAAGCTTTGCCGCATCTTCCAGGTGCACAAAGGCCAGGCCACGATCAAACTCATGCATGCCGGCGGAAAATATGCCGGTCACGGTGAATCGACGCATGCGTGGCATGATCCCTGCCGGCGTCACGTTGGCACGTGAAATAAGCAGCAAGACCTTGTCACCAACAGCCACCCCAAGCACTTCGGCCAGCGCGGCACCGATAAGAACCCGATACTCGCCAGCAACGAGATCATCAGGACTGCCCTGCTGCATCAAACCGCCAAGCGTTGAAACATTTCGTTCCGCCACCGGGTCCATGCCGCGAACCAGTACGCCGCTGAGCAGCTCACCGTTAACCAGCATGCCCTCGCCTTCTATAAATGGCGCTACGGCCGTGACGCTTTCGTGCTCGAGCGCGTGCGCCTGTACCGCACGCCACTGCGGCAGCTTGTCGTCAAAACCCGTAATCGTGGCGTGCGAGGCCAGCGCCAGTATCCGCTCACGCAGCTCACCTTCAAAACCGTTCATGACTGACAGCACCACGATCAGCACGGCGACGCCGATTGCAATGCCAAGCATCGATATCGCTGAAATAAACGAGACAAAGCCGCTGCGTGTTTTTGGCCGCACATAGCGAATACCAACCAGCAATTCGTACAGCTGCTTCATTCGTAGCGCAACGCTTCAGCCGGGTGAGTCTTTGCCGCACGCCGGGCTGGATAGATAGTCGCTACAACTGACAGGACCAGTGCCGCCAGCACAATCAGTCCGACTTCCGGCCAGCGCAGGTCAGATGGAACAGACGTAATGTAATAAAGGTCTTTCGGCAACAGGTTGATACCCAGCCAGCTCTCCATCCGCGGCAGCAGGTTTTCGACGTTGAGTGCCAGGCTGACGCCGGCCACCAGACCCAGCGCGGTGCCAATCAGGCCAATCAGAGTGCCCTGCACCATGAAAATCCGCATGATGCCGCCCGGCCGCATACCCATGGTGCGCAGGATCGCAATGTCGGTGCGCTTGTCACCCACAACCATCACCAGGGTTGCGACTATATTAAATGCCGCAACCGCGACGATCAGCAGCAGGATGACAAACATCATCGCTTTTTCAATCCGGATAGCGCGGAAGTAGCTGGACTGCTCGCGTGTCCAGTCACTGACGCGCAGTTCGGGGTTGAGGCTGGCAGCCAGCTCGTCAGCCACCTGCCCGGCGCGAAAAATATCGCTCAGCGTCAGCCGGACGCCACTGACCTGCCCTTGCGGCAAGCCGACAAGATCCGCAGCATCTTCGATATGCATCAGCACGCTGGACGAATCATGCTCGGCGATACCCACCTCGAAAACGCCTGCAACCCTGAACCGCCGCAGCAGGGGCGCGATAGAACCATTGGCCGAGCTGCGGGGAATCATCACCGTAATTTCGTCGCCCTCGATCACGCCGGCTGTCCGGGCCAGTTCGGCACCGATAATCAGCCGGTCGGAGCCAGGCTGCAGCGTGTCCAGCACCGCGGCGTCGACCGCTCCTGCGAGCGTCTGGCTGCCGGCCGCCGGGTCCAGCCCGCGAATAATCACCCCATTGAGATTAACGCCGTTGACCAGCAGCGCCTCACCATCGACAAAGGCGGTGGCGTCACTGACCAGGGGATGTGCCGCCACCCGCTCCACTACCCGCTGCGGTTCGGCAAGTCCACGACCCGGCCCGCTGACTGTCACGTGCGCGGTCAGGCTCAGCAGCCGGCCACGCAGTTCATTGCCGAACCCGTTCATCACGGAAATCACCACGATCAGCGTCAGGACGCCAACCGCGATCCCGAGCAGCGAGATGACGGAAATGAAGGAAACGTACAGGTTGCGCTGCCTGGCACCGAGGTAGCGCAACCCCACGAACAGCTCGAGCGGGTGGAACATCGGCGGGATTAAAGCACAGAGCGGCCCGGCTGCGGGGCCGCCGCGGCAGCGCAGCATCCTCTTAGGAACCGATAGTTAGCGCTGCCTGCCGGGTTGGCTAAAACCATATTTTTTCCAGATCCCTCAGTATCTTGTATCACTAATCTTAGCGCACTTGTGAACAATATTCCCCAGGCTGGAGTTGCAAAAATCCATTGAGTAGCTGGCGCTGATTGGTATATTTTGACGCCTCCCCGGTTATGAAGACACCCTGGATGCTGAAAAGACCCCTAGGCGTTGCCGCCCTGATTGTTCTGTTTGCCGCGGCGGTTACCGCGATCGGGCAGACGCTGCTCAGCGAACCCACACAGATCGGGTTGAACCAGTCCATTCCCACCCGCGGAATGACCATGGAATCGGTCGAGGCCAGCTACGGCAGCCCGACATCACGCCGGGCACCGGTGGGTGATCCGCCGATCACGCGCTGGGAATACCAGCAATTTATCGTCTACTTCGAGTACAAGCGCGTCATCCATTCCGTGGCCAAGCGTCCGGCCAGCTAGTCTTCACTGCCAGCCTGTATAGTCCCGGCTCATGAGACCGGAGGGAAATCTTTTTGCCGGTGCCACACGGTTGCCGCCTGCCGGGCCGGCACGATGGGGCGGGCTGTATGGATGCGCCGCGTCGCTGGCGCTGGTCGAAGCCGCCGGCAATCATGCCGGGCCGCTGCTGGTCGTGGGCCATGATGTTCGCCAGGTCGAGCGATTACTGACCGAGCTGCGGTTTTTTGCCGGTGAGCACCTGCCGGTGCTCGAATTTGCCGACCTTGAGAATCTGCCCTACGACATCTTCTCGCCGCATCCCGACATCATTTCACGCCGCCTGTCGACGCTTGCCCGGCTGCCTACCCTGGAGCGCGGCATCGTGGTGGCCTCGGCTGCCGCGATGCTGCAGCGCCTGCCCCCTGTGGAATACGTCACCAGCGGCAGCCTGCTGTGTCGGCGCGGCGACAACTTTGATCTGCCGCAATGGCAGAGCCGGCTTGAACGCGCCGGCTATCGTCACGTCAGCCAGGTGATGGAGCATGGCGAGTTCGCGGTGCGCGGTTCACTGATCGATATCTTCCCGATGGGTGGCGACAGCCCGGTACGAATCGACCTGTTCGACGATGAAATCGACAGCATCAGAGGTTTTGACCCGGGCACACAGCTGTCAGGCGATCGCCACGAATCAATACAGGTGCTGCCGGCACGCGAATTCCCGATGAATGAAGCGGCCATCAGCGGGTTTCGTCAGCGCTTTCGCCGTCACTTTGAGGGCGATCCGACACGCAGCAAGATCTACAGCGAAGTTTCCGACGGCATTACGCCGGGCGGTCTGGAGTACTACCTGCCGCTGTTTTTCGATTCCACCGCGACGCTGCCGCAGTATCTGCCCCCGACTGCCCTGGTGGTACGCGATGAAGACGTCGATGGCGCCCTGGCCGCCTACATGGCAGATACCCTGCAGCGCTACGACCAGCGGGCCCACGATGTGGAACGGCCGCTGCTGCCGCCGAAGCTGGCATTTGTCACCGAAAAAGAACTTGCCGAAGCGCTCGACCGCTTCGGGCAACTGACGTTCAGCGCCGTCAAGCAACCCTCTGCAGCGGCAAACTTTCCCAGCCAGGCGCCTCCCCCACTCGAGATCAGGGCACGGGCCGCGGACCCGACACAGACATTGCGCGGGTTTCTCGATCGCTACGACGGCCGGGTGCTGTTTGTCGCCGAATCAGATGGCTACCGTGAATCAACGCTTGACCTGCTGGCACCCCACGGCATCCGGCCGGTACGCGTGGCCGGCTGGAGTGAATTCCTTGAAACGAGCGAGCGCTTTGCCATCACTACCGCCGGGGTTGAGCGCGGCCTGCTGCTCGATGATGTCGCGCTGGTCGTTGGTGAGCAGTTGTTCGGCAAATCAGCGCGAGCCGTGCAACGGCGCCGCCCGTCGCGCGACCCGCAGACAATTATTCGCGATCTCACCGACCTGCGGCCCGGGGCGCCGGTGGTGCACGAAGAGTATGGTGTCGGCCGCTTCATTGGCCTGCAGAATCTCGAGGTTGCCGGCGTGAGTAACGAGTTTCTCACGCTTGAATACGCTGAAGGCGACAAGCTGTATGTCCCGGTTCATGCGCTGGATCTGATAAGCCGCTATACCGGGAGCGCGCCGGAAACTGCGCCACTGCACAAGCTTGGCAGTGACCAGTGGCAGCGTGCGCGCAAGCGCGCGGCAGAACGCATACGTGACGCCGCTGCCGAGCTGCTGGATGTCTACGCCCGGCGTGCCGCACGCTCGGGCCGCGCATTCAGCACGACAGAATCCGAGTATCGCGCGTTTGTTCAGGGCTTTCCGTTTGAAGAAACGCCGGACCAGGCATCCGCCATCGAACAGGTTATCGGCGATTTACGCTCCAGCCGGCCGATGGATCGTGTTATTTGTGGCGATGTTGGCTTTGGTAAAACTGAAGTCGCGTTACGGGCCGCATTCTATGCAGTCCATGGCGGCGCGCAGGTCGCAGTGCTGGTGCCGACCACGCTGCTTGCCCAACAACACCTGCAGACTTTTCGTGACCGCTTTGCCGACTGGCCGGTACGCGTTGAAATGCTGTCGCGTTTCGGCACCGGCAAGGAAAACACGGCAGTGATTGACGGTCTGGCGGCCGGCACGGTTGATATTGTCATCGGCACCCACAAGCTGCTGCAGAGAAAGGTGGCTTTCAGGGACCTGGGCCTTGTCATCATCGACGAAGAGCACCGATTTGGCGTTCGCCACAAGGAAAAACTCAAGGAACTGCGCGCCGA
This sequence comes from Gammaproteobacteria bacterium, assembly GCA_013003425.1. Classification (NCBI taxonomy): domain Bacteria; kingdom Pseudomonadati; phylum Pseudomonadota; class Gammaproteobacteria; species Gammaproteobacteria bacterium. The sequence continues at coordinate 34,458 of JABDJB010000006.1, forward strand.
GGTCGACGTGCTGACACTAACGGCCACACCCATCCCGCGCACGCTGAATATGGCCATGGGTGGCGTGCGCGACCTGTCACTGATCACGACGCCACCAGCAGAACGGCTGGCGGTAAAAACATTTGTCAGCGAATGGAATGACGCCACGCTGCGCGAAGCCTGCGTGCGCGAGATTCGTCGCGGTGGCCAGGTGTTTGTGGTGCACAACCGCGTTCAAAGCATACCGCGCGTGGCCGAGCGCATCGAAGAGCTGGTACCGGAAGCAGATCTCCGTATCGCGCACGGTCAAATGCGCGAAAAAGAGCTCGAACAGGTAATGCTCGATTTTTATCACCGCCGTTTCAGCGTGCTGGTCTGCACCACAATCATTGAAAGCGGGCTCGACGTACCTACGGCCAACACCATAATCATCGATCGCGCCGATCACCTCGGCCTGGCGCAGCTGCACCAGCTGCGCGGCCGGGTAGGTCGTTCGCATCATCGTGCTTATGCCTACCTTGTAACACCGCCACGCCAGTCGCTCACCGCCGATGCCATAAAGCGGCTCGAGGCAGTGGAATCGACTGAGGATCTTGGCGCGGGTTTTGCCCTTGCCACTCATGATCTCGAGATACGCGGCGCCGGCGAGCTGCTGGGCGAGGAACAGAGCGGGCAAATACATGAGATCGGCTTTTCCATGTATATCGAATTACTGGAACGCGCCGTATCCGCAATGAAAAGCGGCCAGGAACCCGACCTGATGGAACCTTTGCATCGCGGGCCTGAGGTCGACCTGCACACGCCCGCCCTGCTGCCTGATGACTACCTGCCGGATGTACACATGCGCCTGGTGCTGTACAAGAGAATTGCCAGCGCCACCAATGCCGCTGACCTGCGCCAGCTGCAGGTCGAGATGATCGACCGCTTCGGTCTGCTGCCGGACGCTGCAAAACACCTGTTCCGGATTGCACAGCTGAAGCTGGCCGCGGCCCCACTCGGTATCGAACGACTCAGTGCCGGTGCCCGTGGCGGCTTTATCGAGTTCGGGGCGCGCACCACCATCGACCCGCATGAACTGGTGCGACTGGTTCAGGATGATCCCGAGCGTTACCAGCTGGACGGACCGGCACGCCTGCGTTTCAGCCGCGAACTGGCTGAATTTGAAGACCGGGCCGACTATGTTGAGAAACTGCTCACGCAGCTGGCAGCCACCGAAAGCCCCGTCACGGCGTCCGATCGTTTAAACTGAGCCGCATGTCCAGGTACCTCGCCATATTGCTGGCACTTCTTGCCACATCGCTTGCAGCGGAAGAAGCACCGGCGCCGCCGCAGTTTGACATCGAGCTGATAGTTTTCCGTCACCTCACCCCGGACGATTCGGAGTTGCAGGTCGAGCGCAACGAGGAAGATGAAGAGCAACGCATCCGGCGTCGTCGCTTTCCACCGCTGGCGCCCGAAGAGCTGCGGCTGGGCAACATCAGCCAGAAGCTGCTGCGCTCACGTGACTGGTCACCAATACTTCACTACGGCTGGCGCCAGCCGGTCGAAGGGCGAGAGGATGCGCCGGCGGTATCGGTCGCAGGTAACCGCCGTGGCGGCTACGCGGCCGGCACAGTGCGGGTATCGCTGGAGAGATTCCTGCGTCTCGAGCTGGACCTGCAAATGGACCCGGGCACCGGCATCAGCTACACGCTGCAGCAGGCGCGACGGCTACGCAGTGGCCAGATCCACTATTTCGATCATCCACAATTTGGCGTCATTGCCCTGATCAGCCGGGCACCGTCTGACGGCTAGCCGTCCAGCTGTAGCGCCGGGTGCGCGTCTATCAGGTCGCGTGCGCGTTGCCAGCGCCCCGAGTATTTCAGTTTTTCCCAGGTAATCCGGTGACGCCGGTGCAGGCTGGCCATACGGGCCTGTGCGGCCGGATTGTGCGTATCGATCCGGTCAACAACCGATTCCACTGCCGCACGATCGTTGCATATCAGAACCACATCACAGCCGGCATCGAGCGCCTTGTTGACCCGCCGTCGCATGCTGCCGGCATCGGCGGCACCGGCCATGGACAAGTCGTCGGAGAACACCGCGCCACGAAAGCCAAGGCGGCCGCGCAACTCGTCCCGGATCCAGCGCCGGGAAAACGACGCCGGAACCTCGTCAACGACGGGATAGGCGACCAGCGCCATCATCACCGCATCGAGACCATTGGCAATCAGCAGCTCATAGGGTCGCATGTCGGCCTGCAAATCCACCAGGCTGCGCTCATCGACCGGCAACATCAGGTGTGAGTCGCCTGCCACGCCTCCATGCCCGGGAAAGTGCTTGGCGGTAGCCGCCATGCCGGCGTCATGCATTCCGCTGATATACGCGCTGCCCAGCTCTGCAACTGTGTGCGCGTCATGATGAAATGCGCGATCGCCGATCACGGCGCAAAGCTCGTGATCGATATCGACAACTGGCGCAAAGGACAGGTCAACGCCGCTGGCTATCAGTTCCGCTGCCATCAGCCAGCCCGTGCTGCGTGCCAGCCGGGCAGCCGCGTCCTGGTCGACATCGTGATGCCGCCCGATACGAGCCGCTGAAGGCAGGCGGGTAAACGGATTGCCGAACCGCTGCACCCTGCCGCCCTCCTGGTCGACCGCGATCAGCAGTGGCGGCTTGCGTACAGCGTGAATCTGTTCGGTCAGATGCTGCAGTTGCTGCAGTGATTCGAAATTGCGCTTGAACAGGATTACCCCGCCAATTGCCGGGCGCTGCAACAACTCCACGTCTTCCGGGCTCAGTTCGAGCCCGGCCACGTCGACCATCAGCGGCCCGAGCGTCACAGTCCGGCCGGGCCTGCGACTATATTGACCGGTGTACCGGCCGGCACCCGGTCAAACAGATCAATGACGTCATCATTGTGCATGCGGACACAGCCATGCGACCCGGCGACACCTACCGGCACCGCATCCGGCGTGCCGTGGATGTAGATGTAGCGGCGCATCGTGTCGACTTCACCGAGCCGGTTACGCCCCGGCTCGGCGCCACTCAGCCACAGTATCCGGCTGAGTATCCAGTCCCGTTCGGGAAACTCGCACAACATGTCGCGGCTGAAGACCTCACCGGTCGGGCGCCGCGCGACAAATATGGTTCCCGCCGGCTGGTCCGCACCGATGCGCGCCCTGACAATGTGCCGACCCAGCGGTGTGCATTCGCTGCCGTTGCGCTGCCCGGCACCGTTCCGCGCCGTTGACACTGCGTACACCCGCAGCAGTTCGCCGCCTTGCAGCAGGTACAGGCGCTGATCCTCCAGGCTGATCTCTATGCGTACCGCAGGTTTCATGCCACACGCTCGAACAGGGCCAGTGATTCCACATGCGCAGTATGCGGAAACATGTCCATCACGCCAGCCGCCTGCAGCCGGTAGCGCCCGCTGGCAGCCAGGATGCCGGCGTCTCGTGCCAGCGTGGCCGGATGACAGGACACATAGGCCAGGCGCCGTGCGTTGAACCGCTGCGCAACGGAACACACGGCTTCTGCACCGCTGCGCGGCGGATCGAGCAAAACCAGGTCGTACTCGCGCTCCAGCAGCGCCGATCCGGCCGGATCTGCGGCCAGGTCAGCAGTATGGAAGCTGGCATTATCGATGCCGTTGCGGCGGGCATTGTCTGCGGCTCGTGCAACCAGCGCGGCGGCACCCTCGACAGCAGTTACCGAGCCGGCCCGGCGCGCCAGCGGCAGGGTGAAATTTCCCAGTCCCGAGTAGAGATCCAGAACATTGTCGGCCGGACCCGGTGCCAGGAAGTCGACCACCCGGTCGATCATTGCGGCATTGATAGCGGCATTGATCTGAATAAAATCCACTGCCTGAAATTCAATTTCGACATCATGTGACGCCAGGCGGAAATGCATTGGCGGCGGCCGGTCTCCTTGCAGCGTGACAATGCTGTCAAGGTTGCCCGGCTGGAGGCAAAGGTCGATGGCGTAGTCTTTCTCGAATTCATGCAGCAGCTGCATGTCTTCGTCTGATGGTGGATCGAGCACGCGCATCACAAGCACGACGCGATCGTCTCCTGCCGCCATCTCAACCTGCGGCAGACGTCGCCGTATCGACATCCCCGCAACCAGTTGCTGAATCGGCTCGATCAGCACAGCAAGCCTGCGGTCGAGCACTTCGCAACCCTGCATGTCGGTAACGTAAGGCTTGTAACGTTCGCGAAAGCCGGCCAGCACGCGCTGTTTACCGTCCACATATTTCACACCAAGGCGTGCTTTGCGCCGGTAGCCCCAAACCGGACCGGCCAGCGGCTCGAGAACCTCAGCAGGCTCGATTTCGCCAATGCGACGCAAGGATTCGAGCAACCACTCCTGCTTCACTGCCAGCTGCGCGCTGGCGTCAAGATGTTGCAGTGAACAACCGCCACAGCTGCCAAACCACGCGCAGGCCGGGCTCACCCGCTGCGGCGATGGCGAAATAATTTCGGCGGCACGTGCTTCATCGCGCTTTCGCCGCCTGCGCACAACCGTCGCACTCACCGTCTCCTGCGGCAGCGCGTCTGCAACAAACACCACCTTGCCGTTGTGACGAGCAATTCCCCGGCCGTCATGGGTGAGGCCGTCAATGAATAACTCGACGGTATCGCCACGTTTTAGCGCTTTGGCTTGCCCTGATGTCGCTGCTAAGTCCATGAGCGGTATTCTACAGGCCTGGCCGTTTTGACGCCCATGCCCGCAGACCGCAACATGGACAGATGGGCGCTGACGGCAAAAACGGCAAACCGGGCATGAAGACGTCCGCAGACGTACCCCGAAAGGTTGCCTCGGAGCTGCACGCCGGCCTGCTCGCCAATCTTTCTCACGAGCTGCGCACGCCGATGGACGCCATACTTGGCTATGTCGAGCTGCTGGCGGAAACGGTGCTGACCGGCACGCAGCAGACCTACATCGCGGCGATAGAAAGCTCGGCACAAGGACTGCTGGATATCATGAACGATGTCCTGAACCTGGCGCGCCTGGAAGCCGGTAAGCTGGTCATCCACAACCAGCCCTTCTCTGTGCGCGATTGCATCGACAGCGTGTCACAGATGCTGGCACCCTCGGCCTACAGCAAGAAACTCGACTTCATTCGCCTGGTTGACCAGGACGTACCGGTCAACCTGGTTGGCGATCCGCTGCGGATCCGCCAGATACTTGTAAATCTTGTTGGCAATGCCATCAAATTTACCAACACCGGCCAGGTGCGTTTACGGGCCTCTGCCCATCCGTACGACGGCCAGCGCTTCGAGCTGATATTACGCATCACCGACACCGGCATCGGCCTGTCGCCGGCTGACATTGACAGGCTCTTCGAACCGTTCTCACGCCTGGCGACACCAAACAGCGATGTCAGCGGTACCGGTCTGGGGCTGGTCATAACGCGTGCGTTGTGTACAGCGATGAACGGCAGTATTGCAGTACACAGCACGCCGGCCGACGGCAGCACCTTTTGTGTGCGAATTCCACTGCAGCCAGCTGAGGAATTAACGACTACCGCTGCGAGATCCAATCTGCTGGAGCATCGTGCTGTAGTCGTTGTTGCAACTGATATTGAGCTGGCTAACGCCATTGCATGCAGCCTTCAGGGCGACGGGGCCTCAACGCGTATAGTCTCGAGCCTGCCTGCGCTGCGCGAATCGCTCGACACGACGCGGCCTGTTTACGATGCGGCTCTGCTGGTTGTCAATTCAGACGGCGTGCAGAGTCCGCAGCAGCTTGCAACCGATTGGCAGGCACTGCGTGGCCACCTCCCGGTGCTTTGCCTGGCCAGCACGGGCTCCGGACACAAGCTGAAAGAACTGGCGCAAATGTTTGCTGGCGACTGCCTGCCGGTGCACAGCTCGATGCGATCGATTTCGCAGCGACTCGCAACGATGCTGCAACAACCCTTCACGAGTACCGCAGAGCCGGCCCGGTCGGAATTGCAGCTGGCCGGCTTGCGTTTGCTGGTGGCCGAAGACAACCGCTTCGGACGCGTCTACCTGCAGACATTGCTACAGCACCATGGCGCAAAGGTCGACGCCTGTGCGGACGGCAATGCTGCCTGCGAGCTGCTCGAAACGGGCACATACGACCTGGTCCTGATGGACATGCGTATGCCGGGCTGCGATGGCGCCGCGGCAATGCAGCGCATTCAGCGGACCTGGCGCGGTACGCCACCGATTATTGGATTGACCGCCGCTGCGGATGAGCGTGAACGGGCGCTGGCTGCGGGTATGACCGACTGCCTGGTGAAACCGATACGTCCCGCGGTACTGCTGCAATACCTGCAGCAGCGCCGACCGGAAAAGCCTGCGCCAGAAACGACCGTTGTTCGCGACTTCATCGATGCGGAAATGCGCACGGAACTGCAGGCTGAATTGCCACGTTACGCGAGTGTGCTACATCAGGCTCTCGCCGAAACTGACCTGCCCGCCGCCCTGGAACCGGCGCACAAGATCAACGGTATCGGCGCGTTGTGCGGCTTCGACGAACTGCGCCGGATCGCCGCCGCCATCGAAGGCAGGCTACAGCGGCAGCAAACAGAAGGGCTGGATGAACTGTGCCGTGAACTGCAGCATGAAATTGAGCAGCTGCTGGCCAGCCTCGCTGACCTTTGAATCAACGCCGTTCCAGCACCGCAAAAGCCATTGCGAAACCGGCTTCATCTGACAGCGACACATAGCCCGCCCCGGCACCGAGCTGCTCACACAACTGCTCGCCACGCGCAGAAAAAATGACTTCGGGACGGCCCCAGTCGTTGTGCAACACGCCGATATCGCGTATCCAGACGCCGTGCCCGAAACCGGTTCCCAGCGCCTTGACGATTGCCTCCTTGGCGGCAAATCGCATAGCCAGAAAACGTATCTTGCGCTTTCTGGAGGCAAACTCAGCAATTTCCTGCGGCATCAGGAGACGATTGACAAACTTCTCGCCAAACCGTGCATACACTGCTTCAACCCGGTCGATCCTGACCATGTCGGTGCCGATTCCGAAAATCACTGTAACGACCTGCGCATCGCCCGGGCAACGCGCCGCACCTGCAGCGGCCGCGGGCCAAGGTGCTGCTCAAGCGCCAGTTGCAGCAGTATCCTGACATCTCCAAGCACGGCATCGTCATCCAGCCGCTCGGCCGCGAGCGCGAGCAGCGAATGACCGGCAAAAACCGGTCCATGCTCGTGCACCGGGTCAGTTGTCACGATGCCCTGCTCGACGCGGTAACTGTAGCTGCCATCGCCAACGACTGACTCCCCGGCTGCTGTGCGTTGAAGCTGCAGCCCGTAGCCCAGTTCGTCGAGCAATCGCTTTTCAAACAGGCGCAGCACGCGCGCCTCCGAGTCGCTGTGCACGAGCCCCTGCAGACCGGCGGCATAGCAGGCAAACAACCCCGGATGAGCATCGTGTCGCCGGGTCAAACGCACGACCAGTTCATTCATGTAATAGCCGCTATTCGCATGTTGCGGCGGCAGCGCGGGCAGGCCCGTAACTGCTTCGCACGCCGTCAGCGTGCCCAGGTCACCGCGAGCAGTCCATGACACCAGCAGGGGCTGGAACGGTTGCAGCACCGCACGCAAGCGCGCGCGTGGCCGCCGTGCCCCGCGCGCAACCAGCCCGATCCGGCCATGATCACGCGTAACGAGTTCGACAATCTGGCTGCTGTCACGATATGGCCGCTGGTGCAACAGGTAAGCTGGCTGCAGGTTCACTCGTTGACGTTGCATGGCTCAGTTATCGTAACCAAATCGTTGCAGGTCTGCCGCGTCATCCGACCAGTTGTTGCGGACCTTCACCCACAATTTCAAATTTACCTTCCTGCCGGCCCGCTGCTCGAGCTCGACCCGTGCTGCGCTGCCAATTCCTTTCAGCATTGATCCCTGCCGGCCGATAACAATCGCCTTGTGTGCAGAACGCTCGACCCAGATTATCGCGTTGATATGCAGCAGATCCGGTTGCATTTCATAGCTTTCGATTCCCACCTGCACACCATAGGGCAACTCCTGCTGCAAGCGCAGTAGCAGCTGTTCACGGATAATTTCAGCAGCGTGAAACTGCTCGTCCCTGTCGGTCGTCTGCTCCGGCGGATATAGCGGCGGCCCGGCTGGCAGCAGTCCGGCAATAACCTCCTGCAGGCGGTCAAGGCTGGTGCCCTGCTTTGCCGACACCGGGACTATTGCTGCAAAATCCATGCGCTGCGCCAGCGCGTCTATCTGTGGCAGCAGGTTCTCCCGCGGTTTTACAAGGTCGATCTTGTTTGCGACGGCGATGACCGGGGCCTGAAGCGAACGCAGGTGCTCAAGCAGGTCATTATCCTCGTGTGTCCAGCGAAAAGCCTCGACCACAAACAGGACCACATCCCCTTCGCTCAGCGTCTGCACCGCCGTACGGTTCATCACCCGGTTAAGCGCCCGCCCGGCGGCACGATGCAGCCCCGGCGTATCGATAAAAATCAGCTGGGAATCTTCGGTGGTTCTGATACCGGCCTGGCGGTAACGGGTTGTCTGCGGCTTGTGGGTGACGATGCTGAGTTTCTGTCCGACCAGCGCATTGAGCAGTGTCGACTTGCCGACATTGCTGCGCCCGGCAAGACTGACAAAACCACAACGAAAATTCTCAGCCGTCACTGGCAGCCTCGATCAATTCCAGCAGCGCCTGCGCCGCCCGCTGCTCCGCCCGCCGGCGGCTGCTGCCCTGTCCGCTTGCCTGCAGCGCGAGAGCATCTACTTCGCAAACAACTTCGAATTTCTGTTCGTGAGCCCGGCCACTTACCGATGCAATGCGATAGTCGGGCCTTGCCTCGCCGCGCCCCTGCAGGTACTCCTGCAGCCTCGTCTTCGGGTCACGCAGTTGCGCCGGATCGGGCAGGCTGCTCAATCGCTCGGCATAAAGTGACAATACAACGCGACGCGACGCGTCATAGCCGCCATCGAGATAAATTGCGCCAAGCAGGGCCTCCAGGGTGTCAGCAAGGACTGAACTGCGACGAAAGCCGCCGCTGCGCAGCTCGCCGGTTCCCATCTCCAGATAGTCTCCAAGCTCCAGCAGTCCGGCGATGAATGCCAGTGTGTCGCGCCGGACCAGACTTGCCCGCAGCCGGCTCAGGTCGCCTTCGCTGGCATCGGGACAGCGCTGGTAGAGCTGCTCGGCGATAACCAGATCCAGCAGGGCATCGCCGAGAAACTCGAGCCGCTCATTGTGAGCACCGGCAGCGCTGCGGTGAGTCAGAGCGGCGCGGGCAAGACCGGTATCGGAAAAGTCGTAGTCCAGACGCGCCAGCAGCTGCGCCAGCGGCCTCAACGTTTTATCTCTACCTTCCTGTCGACGGTAACGAACAGGCCCACGTCACCTATAAACGGCGCCTTGTGCTCGTAGTAGATGTGCACTTCGTAGCCGTTTTTTATTGCTGTAACTTCGAAGTCGGTATGACGAATCACGCTGATATCCTTGACCTGCATCTTTGTTTTTATTGCATTACGCAAGGTGGTACCAGACACCCGGTTGCCATCAAACTCCTCTTCCAGAGCAGTGAGCAGCGAGATCACCTCGAGCTTCTCTGCATAAATCGGTATCAATCGCATCCCTGCGAGGGCGAAAACACCGATCACCGCGAGAATGATGACCCACCCGACCAAAGTTACGCCTGTTTGCTTGTGCCGCATGCTCTTGCTCCTGTTAGATGATCTGGTCGCCGACACGGTTCCAGATTGGTGCTGCGTGCGGCAGGTTCCAGTTCATCCAGATCCGTACCGCCTTACCGACCAGTTTACTCTCGGGTATAAAGCCGACCCCGGGATAACGGCTGTCGTGACTGTTGTCGCGATTATCGCCCATCAGGAAGTAGTGGCCTTCGGGTACCACGAACACTCCTTCCTTGCCGTTGCGGCCCGGGCTTAGCAGGATGTCGTGCCGGATGCCGTTCAATTCCTCGTGTACGACGCGCGGCCGATAGCGGCCGGACGGCAGGTTATTGCCTGGCCCGTCGTACACACCGTTTACTTCGCTCGGTATGCGCTCGCCGTTTACGAACAGTTGCTTGTTCCGATACTCGACCTTGTCACCGGGCAGTCCGACCACCCGCTTGATGAAATTGGTGCCCGGATCAGTCGGCAGGCGAAATACCACAACATCACCGCGGTCCGGGTCGCTGAACTTCACCAACCGGGTATTGGACACCGGCAGACGCAGTCCGTAGGTGTACTTGTTGACGAAGATAAAGTCGCCATCGAGCAGGGTCGGCATCATCGAATCCGACGGAATCCGGAATGGTTCGAACAAAAACGAGCGAATAACCAGGACAATGAGGATGATCGGGAAGAAGCTGCGTGCGTATTCCACCACCACAGGCTCGGGCGCGGTATTGTCGACCGTGCCGGCCAGGCGCCGGGCACGAAAAAACAGGTGGTCGACACCCCAGATCAGGCCCGTCAGCAAGGCCAGTCCGACTAAAACCAGTTCAATAAACATTACTAAAAACCGCTCCTAAGCTTTTGAGTATTCTCTATTTCTTACCCACACGCAACACCGCAAGAAAAGCCTCCTGGGGGATCTCCACCGATCCAACCTGCTTCATGCGCCGCTTGCCGGCCTTCTGCTTCTCCAGCAGCTTGCGTTTGCGGCTCACATCACCGCCATAGCACTTTGCCGTCACATTCTTGCGCAGCGCCTTGACCGTGCTGCGGGAGATCACCTGCGAGCCGATAGCAGCCTGGATCGCGACATCAAACATTTGCCGCGGAATCAACTCGCGCAGCAGTTCGACCAGTTGGCGGCCACGCCCCCTGGCACTGTCACGGTGCACGATTACCGACAGGGCATCCACTCTCTCGCGATTGACCAGCACGTCCAGCCGAACCAGCGGCGCGTCTTCAAAGCGCAGGAAATGATAATCAAAAGAGGCAAAACCGCGACTGACCGATTTCAAACGGTCGAAGAAATCGAGCACGACCTCTGCCATCGGCAACTCGTACTCTATCGATACCTGGTGCCCAAGGTACTGCATACGCTTTTGTATGCCGCGTTTCTCCACACACAGTCCGATCACACTGCCCACGTGCTCATGCGGCACCAGTATGTGGGCGGCAATGATCGGCTCACGAATCTCGGCAGTCTTGTTGGACGGCGGCAGCTCTGACGGGTTGTCGACCTGCAGCACCTCACCGTCGGTGGTCTGTACTTCATAAACTACGGTTGGGGCAGTTGTGATCAGATCAGTTGAGTATTCCCGTTCCAGTCGCTCCTGGACAATTTCCATGTGCAGCATGCCAAGGAAACCGCAACGGAATCCAAGACCCAGTGCCGCAGAGGATTCCGGCTCGAACTGCAGCGCGGCATCGTTGAGTCGCAATTTCTGCAGCGCCTCGCGAAATGCCTCGTAATCGTCACTGTTGATCGGATACAAACCCGCGAAAACACGTGGCTGTGCCTGCTTGAATCCGTCCAGCGGCTCCGTACAAGGGTCGCGATCGTGCGTCAGCGTGTCACCGACCGGCGCGCCGTCAATCTCCTTGATAGTCGAAATCACAAAACCGACTTCACCGGCGCGCAGCTCGGACCGGTCTTCCATTTTCGGCGTAAAGATCCCCACGCGGTCCACCAGGTGTGAGCGACCGGTCGAGATCATCAGTATTTTGTCGCCTTTGGCCAGGACGCCATTGACCACCCGAACCAGCGTCACCACGCCAACATAATTATCGAACCATGAATCAACGATCAGCGCCTGCAGTCGATCATCCTGGCTGCCTTCCGGTGGCGGGATCCGCTGTGTAATTGCCTCCAGCAGTTCCACAACGCCGGCGCCGGTCTTCGCGCTGACCGCGATGGCATCGGTGGCATCGATCCCGATGATCTCTTCAATTTCCTTGCACACGCCGTCGGGATCAGCCGAGGGCAGGTCAATCTTGTTGAGCACCGGCATCACTTCCAGACCCTGCTCGATGGCCGTGTAGCAATTGGCTACCGTCTGCGCCTCGACGCCTTGCGCGACATCTACCAGCAGCAGCGCGCCCTCACAGGCCGCGAGCGAGCGCGACACCTCGTAAGAAAAATCGACGTGACCGGGTGTGTCGATGAAATTGAGCTGATACGTGCGACCATCGGCGGCCGTGTAATCCAGCGATACGCTTTGCGCCTTGATGGTTATACCGCGCTCGCGCTCCAGATCCATGCTGTCCAGCACCTGGTCACCCATTTCACGCTCGCTGAGGCCACCACAGTGCTGGATAAAACGATCCGCCAGCGTCGACTTGCCGTGATCGATATGCGCGATGATAGAAAAATTCCGGATGTGGTCCACAGACGCCGCCAGCTGATTCAAAATCCGCTCATTATATACGTCAGCGGCCCGCTCGCGGCTGCGACACGCTTCTCAGGACCGCCCCAGCCACTGCTGCAGCCGCGTGCGGTCCAGCCGGTGCCGGCACAGCTCAGCGGATCCGGCGGTCAGCACCGGGATATCAAGGCCAAAACGCTCGGCCAGGCGCGAATCAGTGTCGATATCGATGACCTCGACCGCAACATTGTGACCAATACACAACTGCTCCACCGCCTCGAGCATTTCGTCACAAAGATGGCAGCCGCGCCGATGGTAGAGCTGCAGCCGGCGCTGCGGCGTCACTGCCGGTACACACTGGGCCGCAGTGTGCGGCGCGAAGCTCTCACCCGTTGCCGCGCGTATAACATCGCCGGCAGCAGGCCACCGATGCTGCCTGCAACCGCGCCTGTCTCGCCAGCCAGCAAGTGGCCGGCCACCGCCCCGGCCAGCAGAGCCGCCAGTGGAACCAGGTAGGCCAATATCGCCGCATGTAACAACGTGGATTCAGGTATCGCGATACACACTTCATCACCGGCTGCCAGTTCACCAACCGGCTGCCCGGTAATTGTCTGTGCGGTATCGCCGAGAATACGGCCGAAAAAAGCCCCACCGCAGCCACGACCCGCAGCGCAACGCGCACAGCTTGAGGGGGCCTTGCCACGCACCTGGACCGCGCCGCCGGTTACAGCGATTACGTGTCCGGATTCACGCAACATGCCGGTAAAAATCTACCTGGTGCGCTTGAGAGATGCGCCAATCATCTCGACGGTTGACGGGGGTACTTCGCCGACAGCGGTAACCTGGTATCCGTCAATTGTCGTTTCATAGGCATTGGCAGAACCGATGGTCGACAGGCCGGTTACAGGCTTTGCGTCTGCCGCAGCCTGCTCGACAAAAACCGACACTGAAGCAAGCCCGTCCGTGTACACGTAGTGCTCCACTTTTTCCTGCTCACTGTCGTGGGTGCGAGCCACCGTGAGCCTGAAGCCGCGTGGCAGGGCCTGCGCCTTCCATTCCTGGCTCGCATCGGGCCGGGGCGATGCCGGCTTGTTACCGTAGAGCTTGTAACCGTCGGCGGACAGACGTGGGGCCAGTTCGGCATCGGAAATATCATCGCGCAGCGTAATGGACGTGAACAGGACTTCTTCAACAATAGCTCCGCTGTTGTCGATCAGTGCCGAACGCAGCGGCATGGCCGTTTGCTCGTCGAGCCACAGGCGATGGCCATAACGATATTCGTCACGCGGCCGGACTTCGATGATCCGTGCATCACGGTCGACCACCCGCTCTCGGCCGACGGTTTTAAAACGATACAGCGCATCGAGCTCGGCATGATAACTGGGCAGCGAGGAAAGCAGCGGGCTGGCCTCGGTTTTTTCCACGACAACGGATTTTTCTTTCTCGAGGATGCAGCGCACCTCGTCGTCGTTACGGATAATTTCGCGTCCGCTGCCGTCGAGCGATATCAGGCGCTCGGAAATCCGCCCGTTAGCGTCAACGCGATGAATGATACGCATTGTTTCCAGCGTATCGCCGGCCAGCCGGTGTACAAACGTGCCTTCGTAGTTGGTGTTCTCCACCGCCTCGGCCATCTTCTGCAGCCAGAGCCGCGGATCGCCGTCCATCGCCGCCGGCCCGCTGGCTCCGGCAAATACCGACAACAGGCACAGCTGGCTGATCAGCATTTCCATTATCGGTCTGCCTCAGTCTGTGTAACGAAACCGACGTTGCGGAACGTCGCCACTCCCTGCGGCGATGCTCCGGTCGTGCTGACATGACGCAACAGGTACTTGTTGAGCCGGGCGCGGTTCTCTGCAGAATACCGGGCAGACGGCAGCACTGCCGGCACATTGAAACTTGCCGGCGTCACGTTGTCCGTAGCAGGCATCAGCGTCAGCATGGCGTCGCCTGCCGCCACCAGTTCCCTTGCATCTGCGGGCGCCGATGTTACTGAATCCGCTGGCGGCGGCGTGACTGTGGCTATGGCGGGAACCTGTTCGGCATCTCGATTGGGTAGCGTCATCAATGCCACCACTGCAAGCACCGCTGAAGCGGCGACGGCCAGGCCCCAGTTGCGGGTGCTGCCACCGGCAGCCGCCGGCTTTTTCACTGCCGGCACCTGCTGACCTGCCACTGCCATCATTACCCGGCCGGCAAAATCGGCCGGCGCAGCAGCCTCCCCGCCGCGCATGGCGGAGCCGATCAGCGTGTAGGCCGCAGCGGTGTCACGCAGAGTCTCGTCGCGACACAGGCGTCGTACCAGCAACTCCGACTCTTCCGGTGCCAGCTCGTTATCTACAAATGCAGACAGCTGACTGTTTAGTTCGTCACTCATAAAACTGCTCAATCCAGCAAAGGACGTAATTTCTTTTCAATCGCCTCGCGCGCACGAAAGATACGTGACCGTACCGTACCCACGGGGCATTCCATCGTCTGCGCAATTTCTTCGTAGGTCATACCTTCGAGTTCACGCAGTATGATCGCCGTTCGCAGATCATCGGGCAAATGTTCAATCGCCCGGTTCACCGTGCGGCGGATCTCGTTACTCAGCACCAGGCCCTCCGGCGTATCGATATCCTTCAGCCTTGCCTGAGTGTCGTACTGCTCCGGATCCTGCGGATCCAGGTCGTATTCCAGCGGCCGCCGTTTGGCAGCCACCAGGTGGTTCTTGGCGGTGTTGATCGCAATCCTGTAAAGCCATGTATAGAACGCACTGTCACCGCGAAATTTTGGCAGCGCACGGTAAGCCTTTAGGAAGGCTTCCTGAGCCACATCGAGCGCTTCGGTCGGGTCTTTAACATAGCGCATCACCAGCTTGACGATTTTGTGCTGGTACTGCAGCACCAGTACATCGAATGCCGACTTGTCGCCTTGTTGTACCCGCTCTACCAGGAGCTGGTCGCTGGACTTATTGCCCATCCGGGCAAACCCCTTCCGGCCCTGGTTTCCGAGCCTGTTCGGTAGACCTGCTGCCCCGCGGAAAGTTCGCGAAACATAAAGAATTTCGCCGGACCCAGGCCCGGCGCACCAGCGGGCATTTTATCACGCCGCCGCCCGGCTCTGGTGCCGCAGCAGTGCCCGCAGGCGACGCTGCCCGCCGCACCGGAAAGCATCACCGAACAACATCTCAGATTGGCCTGTAGTTGTGACGGAGATCACACCAGGAACCGGTCCGGCAGCCAGACGCGCCGGCCGTCGCTGCCGGCCTGCCCGATACAGCCACCAGCCCCCCGCAGCGTCCCGCTGCAGCTCCTCAGGCCAGGCGCGCCGCCGGAGGCGCCAGCAACTGATGCCGAGGGCAAACAGGCCACCTGCCGCCAGCGGCAGGCTGCAGTGCAGCACAGCCAGCGCAGCCGTGAGATGCCCGGTGATCAACGCGCGCTGGCGCCACTTCGAGCGCCCCAGGCAAAACCTCTCAGTCTGCGCGCATGGCATCGATCAGTTGCTCCAGACCCGGGTCGTCAGGACGTTCGCGCCCGGTGAGCCAGGCAAGCAATACCGGGTCCGGTGTGTCGATCAGCCGGCGGAATTGCGCCTGCAGGCCGGGCGATGAGGCGGCATAGTGTCGGTCCAGCCAGCCGCTCATCAACAGGTCCAGTTCGCGCATGCCGCGCCGGCAGCGCCAGCGCAGCTGTGCCAGCTCGCGCGGCTCACTCAGTGGCGCCGCTCCATCAGCAGTTTCTTGGTCTCGGCGATTGCCTTACCCGGGTTAAGGTTTTTCGGGCAGGCGCTGGTGCAGTTGAGGATGGTATGGCAGCGGTACAGGCGGAACGGATCTTCCAGTTGATCCAGACGCTCACCGGCCGCCTCGTCACGTGAGTCGACGAGCCAGCGGTAGGCCTGCAACAGAATCGCCGGACCCAGGTAACGATCGCTGTTCCACCAGTAACTGGGACAGCTGGCGGAACAGCAGGCGCACAGGATGCAGGCGGAAGGGTCGTCAATCTTCTGCTGATCTTCCTTGGACTGCAGCCGTTCGCGATCCGGCGGTGCCGGCGTGCGTGTCTTGAGCCAGGGCTGAATCGACGCGTATTGTGCGTAGAACCCGGTCAGGTCAGGCACCAGGTCCTTTACCACGCGCATGTGTGGCAGCGGATAAACGTTGAGATCACCCTTTGAATCGCTGATCGCACGGGTGCAGGCCAGCGTGTTACCACCGTCGATGTTCATGGCACAGGAACCACAGATTCCTTCGCGGCACGATCGGCGGAATGTCAGCGTCGGGTCAACTTCATTCTTTATCTTGATCAGCGCGTCGAGAACCATGGGACCGCAGCGGTCGAGGTCGACCTCGTAGGAATCCATGCGCGGCGTTTCGCCCGAATCAGGGTCGTAGCGATACACCTTGACGGTGCGCTTGCGTTGCGCACCCTCGGCCGGGTAATGCTTGCCCTGGCTGATCCTGGAATTGGCCGGCAACCTGAACTGCGCCATAGCGTAACTCCTAGTAAACGCGCTGCTTGGGAGGAATGGGGTCTACCTCATCGGTCAACGTATGCAGGTTGACCGGGCGGTAATCAAATGTGGCTTTGCCGTCGGCCACCCAGACAAGGACATGCTTCATCCAGCTGTCATCATCGCGGTCCGGGTAGTCTTCCCGTGCCTGGGCACCACGGCTTTCCCTGCGATGCCCGGCAGCAGATATCGTCGCGACGGCCTGGTCGAGCAGGTTTTCCAGCTCCATCGTCTCGATCAGGTCGGTATTCCATATCAGCGACCGGTCGGCAACCGAAACATCGGCGAAGGTACTGTGAATAGCAGCCAGTTTTTCTATGCCCTCGTTTATCAGGTCGCCGGTACGGAACACCGCGGCATGCTCCTGCATGCACTTTTGCATGTCCAGCCGGATTTCTGATGTTCTGCGGCCACCTTTGGCGTTGCGCAGCTTATCCAGCCGTGCCAGCGACTTGTCGCCGGCATCTGCCGGCAGCGCCGCATGCTTGGCACCGGGCGTAACGGTTTCGGCACAACGCTGTGCTGCTGCGCGACCGAACACCACCAGGTCGAGCAGGGAATTGGAACCCAGCCGGTTGGCGCCGTGCACCGACACACAGGCCGCTTCACCTGCCGCCATCAGGCCCGGCACGACATCTCCACCACGCGTCACAACTTCGCCGTGATAATTGGTCGGAATGCCACCCATGTTGTAGTGCACGGTTGGCAGCACCGGGATGGGCTCACGGGTTACATCGACGCCGGCAAAAATTCTCGCCGTCTCGGCGATACCTGGCAGGCGCTCGTCGATAACTTCACTACCCAGGTGCTGCAGGTTGAGATGCAGGTGGTCCTGGTGCTCACCGATGCCGCGGCCCTCGCGAATTTCTATCGTCATGGAGCGGCTGACGACATCGCGCGACGCAAGATCCTTCGCGTTCGGCGCGTAGCGCTCCATGAAGCGCTCACCCTCGGAGTTGGTAAGGAAGCCGCCTTCACCACGAGAACCCTCGGTAATTAGGCAGCCGGCTCCGTAGATACCGGTGGGATGGAACTGGACGAACTCCATATCCTGCAGCGGCAGACCGGCGCGCAGCACCATCGCGTTGCCGTCGCCGGTGCAGGTGTGCGCCGAGGTGCAGGAAAAATACGCGCGGCCGTAGCCACCGGTCGCGAGTATCACGTTATGAGCACGAAAGCGGTGCAGCGTACCGGTGGCCAGGTCGATCGCCACCACGCCACGGCAGGCGCCATCTTCCATCAGCAGGTCGATGGCAAAATATTCAATGAAAAACGATGCGTCGTGACGCAACGATTGCTGGTACAGCGTGTGCAGCATGGCATGACCGGTGCGGTCTGCCGCGGCGCAGGTACGCTGTGCATTGCCCTTGCCATAATGCGTGCTCATACCACCGAATGGCCGCTGGTAAATACGACCGTCTTCGGTACGCGAAAATGGCACGCCGTAATGCTCCAGCTCGATGATGGCGGCAGGCGCCTCCTTGCACATGTATTCGATGGCGTCCTGGTCACCGAGCCAGTCAGACCCTTTGACCGTGTCGTACATGTGCCAGCGCCAGTCATCCTCGCCCATATTGCCGAGCGCGGCGCTGATACCGCCCTGCGCTGCCACCGTGTGGCTGCGAGTAGGAAAAACCTTGGTAATGCAGGCCGTTTCCAGACCGGCCTGAGCCAGCCCGAGCGTCGCGCGCAACCCTGCGCCGCCGGCGCCGACTACAACAACATCGTAAGTGTGATCGGTGAACTCGTAGTTGCCGGACATCATTCAGCTTCCCAGTGCAATTTTCAGCACCGCGAAGATGCTCGCGGCTGCAACGACGACGTGGATGAATTTCTGCAGTACCAGCCAGGTGACTTTCGCCCAGCCGTGCACGTAATCCTCGATAACCACCTGCACTCCGAGCGACGAGTGCCAGGTAACCGTGGCAATAAACAGGATCAGCATGACGGCGTTGACCGGTCCGGCAATCCAGTCAATCACCCCAAGGTAGTCTGACCGGCCGCTGCCCAGCAAAAACGCAACGGAGAAAACAAACCACAAGCCCAGCGGCAGCAGCGCTACCGCAGAAACACGCTGCGCCCACCAGTGCGACGCACCTTCTTTGGCCGAACCCAGGCCGAGCACACGACCCAATGCGCTGCGCTGGCTCATCTAGCTGACCCCCGTGGCAATCATCGCCGCGATGGCGGTCAGCGCCAGGCTCGCGACTACAACAATCCAGCCCGAAGCGCGGTACTGGTTCTTTTCAAAACCGACGCCGGCATCCCAGAACAAGTGGCGCACGCCGTTACACAGGTGCAGGAAAAGCGAGAACGCCAGCCCGAGCAAAACAACAATTCCAACAGGCGACGCAAGCAGCTCGCGCAACCTGGTGTAGGCCTCAGGCCCGCTGGCGGCGGTGATCAGCCACAAAGCGAGCAACAGCAGGCCGAACGCCATCGCCATTCCGGTGGCGCGGTGCATGATCGACAGGAACATGGTGATCTGCCAGCGGTAGATCTGCAGGTGTGGCGATAACGGGCGGTTTGCTTCAGACATGCATCCGGTCTCGGAGTGATTGGATCATTGCTTCAGAAATCGATACAGCGGCCATTTTTTTCCCAGTCGCCGTAACGGGTCGGGTCGGGACCGTCGCGCCCGCCTATTTCCTGCGGTGGCTCGGAATCGACCGGCGGCGCCCCGGCCTCGTCATCTGGCCTGGGTTTCTGATCGTTTGACTCACCGCTCATGTGCTGCTCCGTTGGCCGCCCGGGCACGCCCCGCTGGCAGTTATTGTGCTCCAACCACCCACCTGCAGGCAACGCGGTTACAATATGAGCAGTAACTCATGGCAAATGACATCCCTATACACGGCCCGCGCGCGGCTGGTCTGCTCGGCCACTATGGCTGCATCGAGATCGATGGCGCTGATGCCGGCCCGTTCCTGCAGTCGCAGCTGTCGGCAGACATAGACGCGCTCGACCCGGAGCAGTCGGTACTGACCGGCTGGCACGACCGCAAGGGTCGCGTCCTCGCCTGTCCGCGCGTGGTGCGCAAGGCATCGTCATACTGGCTCATGCTGCCTGCCGGTCTGGTGGCTGAGACGCTCGCCGGCCTCAAGGTCTTCGTGTTTCGCTCGAAGGTGAGCCTTGCCGATCGCAGCGACACGATTGCTGCTGCCGGAGTTATTGATGAGTCTGGCCAACGCCACGAGGTTTATGCCAGACGTGAGCCGCTGCTGGAACGGCTGGCCGCGCATCATGCCGAGGGGGTGCGCGAGATCAGCACCGGGCAATGGGACCTGCTCGACATCGGCGCCGGCACGCCGCAGGTATACGAACAGACGCGCGGGGATTTTACCGGGCAGATGATAAACCTTGACCTGATCGGCGGCATCAGTTTCAGCAAGGGTTGCTACCCGGGGCAGGAAGTCATCGCGCGCACCCATCATCTCGGCCGCTCCAAGCGTCGTATGCAGCGCTACGTTTGCGACGGCGCGGCACCCGAACCGGGCACCAGTCTCGACGATGAGCAAGGCAAACGCGGCGGCTCGGTGGTGCGCTCTGCGCCGGCCGAGTCCGGAAGCGAAGCGCTAATCGTCACCGCGGTTGCCAATCCGCCGGTTCTCGTTGCCGCCGACGGTTCCCGGCTCACACCGACATCACTACCCTATTCGGTTGCATGATCATCGTCGTTAAACCGGCGACGGCCGGTTCGACTCGTTTGGCCAAACAGTGCTGACCACAAAGTAACGAAGTGGTGGCAGGTAGTCGCGGCAGGATGCCGCTCCCACACAGCATGGTTGCAGGTAGTCGCGGCAGGATGCCGCTCCCACACAGCATGGTTGCAGGTAGTCGCGGCAGGTTGCCGCTCCCACACAGCATGGTTGCAGGTAATCGCGGCAGGTTGCCGCTCCCACAACGCATGGTTGCAGGTAGTCGCGGCAGGATGCCGCTCCCACAGCTTATCGATCAGGCTTCGGGGCGCAGCAGCGGGAACAGCAACACGTCGCGGATCGACGCCGAATCGGTCAGCAGCATCACCAGCCGGTCGATGCCGACACCGAGCCCGCCGGCGGGTGGCATGCCATATTCGAGCGCGCGTATGTAGTCCTCGTCGTAGAACATCGCCTCGTCATCGCCGCTTGCCTTCAACTCCACCTGAGCGCGAAAGCGCGCAGCCTGCTCCTCCGGATCGTTGAGCTCGGAAAAACCATTGGCAATCTCGCGCCCCGCCATGAACAGCTCGAAACGGTCGGTGATAAACGGATCTGCATCGTTCTGGCGTGACAATGGTGATACTTCGGTTGGGTAAGAAACGATAAAGGTCGGCTGCAGCAACGTGTCTTCGACGGTTTTCTCGAATAACTCCGTGAGCAGCTTGCCGGCACCGTGTCCGGGCTCGTGCTTTACTCCGAGACGATCGAGTTGCTGGCGCAGGTAGTCTTCTTCCCGCAACCGGCCGGCATCCAGGTCAGGATTGCGCTGCGCGACTGATTCTTCCAGGCTCAGACGCCGGAAATCGCTTTCCAGGTCCAGCTCCTCATCCTGGTAGGTCAGCCGGGCACTGCCCAGCAATGCTTCAGCCGCGCCGCGCACCAGGGCTTCGGTAAGCGCCATGATGTCGTTGTAATCGGCAAAAGCCCAGTACAGCTCGAGCATGGTGAACTCGGGATTGTGCTGGGTGGAGATGCCCTCGTTGCGGAAGCTCCGGTTTATCTCGTATACCCGGTTAAGACCACCGACAATCAGTCGTTTCAGATAAAGCTCGGGCGCAATGCGCAGGTACAGCTGCATGTCCAGAGTGTTGTGATGCGTTACAAATGGCCGCGCCACTGCACCACCGGGGATCGGCTGCATCATCGGAGTTTCCACTTCCAGAAAATCACGCTGCTCCAGGAAACCACGGATGAAACTGACCGCCGCCGATCGCGCACGAAATACCGCGCGCGAGTCATCATTCATGATCAGATCGACGTAACGCTGACGATAGCGGGTTTCCGTATCGCTCAGCCCATGGAATTTTTCCGGCAACGGTCTTAGCGACTTTGTGACCAGTCGCAACCGGTCTGCACGCACGCTCAGCTCTCCGGTATTGGTGCGGTACATGCCCCCTTCGGCGGCAACAATATCGCCCACATCCCAGGTCTTGAAGGCCGCATAAACGCCGTCGGGCAACGAATCGCGCTGCAGGTAGAGCTGGATGCGTGCGGTCCCGTCATCGATCACCACGAAACTGGTTTTTCCCATCACGCGCTTGGCCATCATCCGGCCGGCGACAGCAGCGCGCTCGGCCTGCTCGAGCGCCGCAACATCGTGCCCCTCATAGCGCTGGTGCAGCTCTGCCGCGGTATCGGCCGCCTCGATGTCATTGGGATAGGCAATACCCTGCTCGCGCAGGGCCTGAAGCTTGCGCCGGCGTTCGGCAATCAGCTTGTGTTCGTCATTTTCCGCCATCGCTAAAGCCCCTCTTTCAGGCTGGCCTCGATAAACTGGTCGAGGGCGCCATCGAGCACAGCCTGGGTATTGCCAACCTCTATGCCTGTACGCAGGTCCTTTATGCGTGACTGGTCGAGCACGTAGGAACGAATCTGGCTGCCCCAGCCGATCTCGGCCTTGCCCTTCTCCGCCTCGGCCGCCTTTTCGCGCCTTGAATCGAGTTCGTGCTGGTACAGGCGGGCGCGCAGCTGTTTCATCGCCGTGTCACGGTTGCGGTGCTGTGAACGATCATTCTGACACTGCACGACTATCCCGGTCGGATCATGAGTGATACGCACCGCCGACTCGGTCGTGTTGACATGCTGGCCACCCGCACCGCTGGCGCGATACACATCGATGCGCAAATCAGCCGGATTGATTTCAATTTCGATGTTGTCGTCGATTTCCGGCGTCACCGTAACTGCCGCAAAAGAGGTGTGCCGGCGATTCCCGGAATCGAACGGTGACTTGCGCACCAGCCGGTGCACGCCACCCTCGGTGCGCAACCAGCCAAACGCGTAATCACCGGTAACCTGCACCGTGGCACTCTTGATTCCCGCGACCTCACCGGGCGATGCCTCCATTATCTCTGCCTTGAAGTCTCGCGATTCGCACCACTTCAGGTACATGCGCAGCAGCATTTCGGCCCAGTCCTGGGCTTCGGTACCGCCTGAACCGGCCTGGATAAACAGGAACGCATTTGCATCGTCCAGCTCGCCGGAAAACATCCGGCGAAATTCGAGCTGTTCGACCTGTGTTGTCAGTTTTTCGAGATCACGCTCGATCTCCGCGAGCGTGTCGTCATCTTCTTCTGCCAGAGCCAGCTCCAGCAGGTCGGCAGCATCGCTGACCCCGGTATCGAGCGCCTCGAGTTCGGCAACTGTCGCATCGAGGCGCGCCCGCTCACGGCCAAGCGACTGGGCGCGCTCCTGGTCGTCCCAGACGGTCGGGTCTTCCAGCTGGCGCGAAACTTCGGTCAGACGCTCCTTTTTCCCGGCATAGTCAAAGATACCCCCTCAGAGCTTTACTGCGGCTCTCGAGGTCGGAGATTCGTGCACGTACCTGGCCGGTTTCCAATTGACTGTTTTCCTGTCTGTCTGACTGGTCGCGGATGTTACCAATGCACCCGGCGCCAGTCGATGCCCGCCACATACTGTGATATATCTCGCGCATGTTCTCACGCGTGACAGTGCTGGTCATGTTCATCGCCGCGGTCCAGCCGGCCGCCTTTGGCAGCTGTGCCCCTGACTGCCCCGATGGCGACAGGGATGGCGTCGTCGATACGGCTGACCAGTGCCCGGAATCAGAGCACGGCGCGCCGGTCACAATGACCGGTTGTGCCCACGACACCGACGCAGACGGCATTCCCGACTATCGTGACCGCTGCCCGCACCTCAGCGCCGCCAGCGTCGATGCCTGGGGCTGTCCGGCCGGACTGGAAATATTTCTGGAAGGACTCTCTTTTGAAACCAATTCCGCACGCTTTGCCGGCACGACTCATCCCGTACTGGAACAGGCCGTGCGCATGCTGGTCGACACGCAGTACCGCCAGGTCCTGGTCGCCGGACACACCGATGACGTGGGCAGCGCCGAGCACAACCGTCGTTTGTCACGCCAACGTGCCGAGGCGGTGCGCCAGTATCTGGTGGCGGCCGGCCTTGATTCCGGCCGCATCGTTGCCCGCGGCTATGGCGAAAGCCGTCCGATCGCGGACAACACCACCGAACAGGGCCGCAGCCGCAACCGTCGGGTTGTGCTTCACGTGCTGGGCATCGAGCCAGGCTAGGATAAAACTGTTATGCAACTACACCGCGAACGCAGCGATCAAATCAACATCATTCGCAGCATGGATGATGAGCACATCATCGTTGGCGAGCAGAAATTCACCGTGCCATGCATCGTGACGGTCAGCGAAATTGTTTCATGGAAGCCGATTTCAGCGGAACAGCTGTCCGTTTCTGACTTTGCCGCTGCAATTGATCAGTCACCTGAGTTGATTTTGCTGGGTACCGGCATGAGCCTGGTCATTCCCAATCCCGGCCTGATTACAGCAATCAATGATGCTGGAGTCGGATTTGAATTTATGGACAACGCCGCGGCCTGCCGCACCTACAACGTGCTGGCGCATGAAGGACGGGCTGTTGCGGTGGCGCTACTGGCCGGGTGAGCTGATCACTCGAACACAGCTTCGTAGTCCAGGCCCTCGCTTTCCATGAAGCCGCGCAACCGGCTCAGGGCATCCATCTGGATTTGACGCACTCGCTCACGCGTTACGCCAATTTCCTCACCGACCTGTTCCAGCGTGCACTTCCGGTAGCCATGCAGACCGAAACGCCGTTGTACCACCGCTCGCTGCTTGTCGTTCAGCTTTTCCAGCCAGTAATGCAGCACTTCATTGACCCGGTCGGACTGGGCTGACCGGGATGGATCGGCACCGTCAGTGTCGGGTATCGAATCGAGAACCGTGCGCTCACTGTCGCGACCAACCGGCGCATGCGCAGAGGTTGTGCGCTCGTTCAAACCAAACAGCCGCCGCACATTATCCGCCGAGCAACCCATGTCGGCTGCTATCTCGTCTACCTCCGGCTCGCGATCGAGTTCCTGCGCCAGCTTGCGCGCGGATCGCAGGTAGGTGTTGATCTCCTTGATCACGTGAATCGGCAACCTGATGGTACGGGTCTGGTTCATGATGCCGCGTTCAATTGTCTGGCGAATCCACCAGGTGGCGTAAGTAGAGAAACGAAAACCACGCTCGGGATCGAATTTTTTTACCGCGTGAATGAGTCCGAGATTACCCTCCTCGATCAGATCGAGCAGTGGCAGACCACGATTCATGTAGCGCCGCGCGATCTTTACGACCAGGCGAAGATTGCTTTCGATCATTCGCTTGCGTGCGCCTTCGTCACCGCGTTGCACGCGACGGGCAAAGTACACTTCTTCTTCCGCCGTGAGCAGCGGTGAGAACCCGATCTCGCTCAGGTACAACCGGGTAGCGTCATGAACACTGCGGTCAAACCTTTTTGCCGGCTTCCCCAACGAGGCTGACGCGGAGTCAGCCGCTTTTTCGCCTGGCATTTCTGCCCCCTTTCCTGCAGGAGCCTATTCAGCCTCGCGTGACGGCAGGAACTGCAACGGATCGACCGGTTTTCCCTTTATCCGGATCTCGAAATGCAGCGCCGCCCGTTCGCCGGGACCAAAACCCATTTTTCCAATGCGCTGACCGGCAGTGACAATATCCCCTTCTCCCACCAACAGCGCGTCGTTGTGCCCGTAAGCACTCAGGTAGACTTCATTATGTTTCAAAATGATAAGTTTTCCGTACCCAAGAAGTCCACTGCCGCTGTAGACCACGGTTCCCGCAGCGGCTGCAAGCACGTAATCTCCGGCGTTTCCGCCGATATCCACACCCTGGCCCAGCGATGTTGCATCGCCGAAACGCGCAATAAGTGGGCCGTTCGCCGGCCACACCCATGCAAGGGGCGGCGCGCTTGCCGCCGGAGGATCACGCGGCGCCGAACTGCCGCTTCGCGGCGCGGCTGACGTTGCGGCACTGACCGGCCGCCGGTAACCGGGCGGCGCTGACAGCCGCAGCGTCTGCCCCGGAAACAACAGATCAGGGTTATCGATGCGATTCCATGCCGCCAGTTCCCGTGCATCAACCCGATAACGGAACGCAATTGCCTGCAGCGTATCGCCGGCACGTACTACGTGTACTCGCTGCTCCCAGCGTAATGCTTTGCCGCCGCAAGCGGCCAACAGCAACATCACCGCCAGCATGACGACAAGTGATTTCGCTATCGCACCCACAGGTAGACGACAATACCGATTGCCACGATGGCCCAGCCCAGCACTTCCACGTGTCGCCGAAGGCTTTGTGCGGCACGCTCGCCACCGGCCATGATCATCAGAGCGACGAGGAAGAACCGCGCGCCGCGACCAAAGGTCGACGCCAGAACAAACAACGGCAGCGGCATCGCCAGCGAACCGGCGGCGATTGTGAATATTTTATATGGCACCGGGGAAAACCCGGCCAGCAGGACAGCCCAGAAACCCCACCGCCCAAACCACTCACTGACCCGGGCATAGTCATCCATGTACCCAGCCTGCTGCAGCAAACCCGACGCGGCCTCGAAACCGAAGTAGCCGATCAGCCATCCGGCAACGCCGCCCAGCACGGATGTGACAGTCGTCAGCAATGCCAGAGAGGGACCGCGACGCGGCTGGGCCAGCACCATTGGCGCCAGCATGACGTCCGGCGGCACCGGGAAGAACGACGATTCGGCGAAACTGAGCGTACCGAGGTACCAGGGAGCGTGGCGATGCTGCGACCAGCGCAATGCCCGGTCATAAAGTGCGGTGAAAATCATCGTCAGTGAGTGCCCTGCAGCAGTGGCACGAAACTTACCGCACCAAGATCCGCCTGCTCCACGTTTTTACCGTTGCGGGTATAAGCCATCAGAGTCTGCCGGCCCTGTGCCCCGACCGGAATGATCAGGCGCCCGCCATCTGCGAGCTGCTCGATCAGGGCGCACGGAATTTCGCGCGGCGCGGCGGCGACAAGGATGCCGTCATACGGCGCATTTGCCTTCCACCCCTGCCAGCCATCGCCGTGACGCAGCTTGACGTTATAAATGTCGAGCTGACGCAGCAGACGGCGAGTACGACGTAACAGTGACCCGATCCGTTCCACGCTGAAAATATTTCCTGCCAGCGGGCTCAGCACGGCTGTCTGGTAGCCACACCCGGTGCCAACCTCCAGCACTTTCTCCGGCCGGCCGGCGGCCATCAGCGCCTCGGTCATCCGCGCGACCACGTATGGCTGGGAAATCGTCTGCCCCTGGCCGATCGGTAGCGCTGTATCTTCGTATGCGCGGCTGGCCAGCGCCTCATCGACGAACAGGTGCCGTGGTACGTTGCGAATGCGGTCAAGCACCATCTCATCGGCTATACCCTGCTGCCGCAGCCGGTCTATCAGCCTTTCGCGGGTTCGCGCCGAGGTCATGCCAATCCCGAGCGGATTCATCGTTCGCTATCCAGCCACGTTGCGACGTCAGCAATCTCGTTGTGTGCCGTCAGGTCCACCTGCAACGGCGTAACCGAAACGTAGCCCTCGGAGATCGCATTAAAATCGGTGCCGGGACCGCAGTCCTGCTCGGGTCCGGCCGGCCCGACCCAGTAAATCGTCGAGCCGCGCGGATCCGTCGAGCGCACCACCGGTTCGGCGCGGTGCCGGTAGCCGAGCCGCGTGGCTTTGAAACCAGCCAGTTGCTCGTAAGAAAGATCCGGGACGTTGATGTTGAGGATCGAATCCGGCGGCAACGGCGACTTGCGCAGCATACGCACCAGGTCGCCCGCCACCCTGGCAGCCGCCGGCATGTTGGTGCTGCGCGATGAGACCAGCGAAATAGCAACGGCCGGCAGGCCCAGAAAACGACCCTCCATTGCGGCAGCGACGGTGCCCGAGTACAGGACATCGTCACCGAGATTGGCGCCGTGGTTTATCCCGGATATAACCATGTCCGGATCATCATCGAGAAAGCCGGTAATGGCGACATGCACGCAATCTGTCGGCGTACCATTGACTGCATAAACACCAGGGCCCTGCCGCCGTATACGCAGCGGCGCTTCCAGTGTCAGTGAGTTGCTCGCCCCACTGCGATTGCGATCCGGCGCGACCACGGTAATTTCAGCCATTTCACGCAGCACCGATGACAGGGCGAGCAACCCCTTGGCGTGATAACCGTCATCGTTACTGAGCAATATGTTCACTGGGCTATTATCCCTGTCAGTTGAGCTGCATTATTGTACCTGCCGGCAGCCCGGCACGTTGGAACCAAAGCATGACTGACGACCACGACGACGACGATATCTTTCGCAGGCACATGGCTGGTGTGCGACGCCTGCGCGCGCACAAGACCCACACCGAGCGGCCACGACCGCGCGCGAAGGCACGATTTGCCCGGGCCGATCAGCAGCAGGTACTGCAGGAAAGCCTGACCGGCGAACCGGCCAGCGACAGCCAGGCGGAAGTACGCTACGCGCAGCCGGGCGTAAGCCCCACCGTATTGCGCAAACTCCGACGTGGTAAATACAGCATTGCCGACGAACTTGACCTGCACGGGCTCAATGTCGCAATGGCGGCACAGGCGCTCGATGAGTTTCTGGCCGAATGCAGCAGCCTCGGCCATCGCTGTGTGCGCATTATCCATGGCAAGGGCACACGCTCCGGTCATGGTGGGCCGGTGCTGAAACCCAAAGTCTGTCACTGGCTGCGCCGCCGCGAGCAGGTACTCGCTTTTACCACCGCACCCAACCACGACGGCGGCAGCGGGGCACTCTACGTCCTGCTGCGCTGAAGTCATGAGTGGCGCTGCGCTGATGCAGCATCGTGCACGGTCATTGCGGCTGCCAGCAGGCTGGTTGCGTATACTCCCGACGGCAGCCGGAAACGCAGCAACAGCTCGTCCGTAATTTCCCACGCCATGTCACTCGGCAGGATACGTAGTGCACGGCGCTCCTGCCTGAGCCGATTGTGCTCCAGTCCGGCGGCCAGGTCGCTGAACTGTTCTGCGGTCTCCCGCTCCAGCGCAGCGACCGCACCGCAGACCGGTAGCTCACCGCGGCCCCATAGCGGCCCGGAGACGTGAATGTCGCCGGCTTGCAGCCTGCCGGCAATCTCCTGATCCGGCGTCTCGCACGAGAAAAAGCTGCCGCTGCCATCGAGGATCAGTGCATCACCGGCCAGCGCGCTGTTCCAGCTGTCATCAGCTATACGCCGGTCCAGGACCGCATTGAATATTGCCGCACGTGCGGCCGAAAGCGCCATTGAGCGCTGGTTTCTTCTCAGCTTTGCCGAACCGGCGAACAGCCGTCGCGCCAGCTGCAGGTTGTGCCCGTCGTGACCGAAGCGCTGCGAACCGAAGTAATTGGGAAAGCCGTCGTTGCTGATCGCCTGCAAACGCTGTTCCAGCAACTGCTCCGGATCATGCAGCTCGCGCACCGTGATTTCGAACTGGTTATACGCCAGGGCGCCGCGCCGCAGCTTGCGATCGTGGCGCACCGTTTCGAGTACCTCCACGCCCTCGATAGCCAACTGTACGGCGGGAGGGGCTTGCCTGCCTGGCAACCAGACCGAGTACCACTGGCGGGTTACGGCATGGCGATCCTTGCGACCGGCGAAAGCCACATCTCGCCTGCCGACCCCGTAACAGCGGGCCAGCTGCTGCGCCACCCAGGCGGTATTGGCGC
The DNA here is from genome assembly GCA_013003425.1 of Gammaproteobacteria bacterium. Lineage (NCBI taxonomy): Bacteria > Pseudomonadati > Pseudomonadota > Gammaproteobacteria > Gammaproteobacteria bacterium. Next base: position 63,898 of record JABDJB010000006.1, read on the forward strand.
CGGTTTTTTCCAGTCGCACCAGCAGGTGCTCACCTGCCCCGGCCGGTGCAAATCCGAGCGCTTCATCGACGCGAAAATCCTGGGGCCGGGTGCGTATGGTGCCGCTGACCTTGTCCACGCCGCCTGACGGCAGGTTCATTCGTTCTCGTTATCCTTTTCGACGACCTGGTAGAACGTCTCATTGGCGCGCTTCATACCCAGTTCCGCACGTGCCCGTTCTTCGATGGCATCACTGCCGCTTTTCAGGTCCGCAACCTCCGCCTCCAGGGCATCGTTGCGCCGCTGCAGTTGTTCGTTCTGTTCCCGTTGTTCTGCGACCGCCCGCTCCAGCCGCCACACCTCACGAATGCCGTCATCTGTCAGCCAGTAGCGGTACACCAATACCGCCAGGATGACAGCCATAATTGCCAGCATAGTACGCACTTCAATCGATCGCTTTTAGCGCCGCGTGGCCGTAGTAGCTCGCAGATTCGCCAAGGCCCTCCTCGATGCGAATCAACTGATTGTATTTCGCCAGACGGTCAGAACGCGACAACGACCCGGTCTTGATCTGCGTAGCGGTAGTTGCAACAGCAATATCGGCAATGGTGCTGTCCTCGGTTTCACCCGAGCGATGGGAGATCACCGCCGTGTAACCCGCCTCGCGCGCCATGGCAATGGCGTCCAGGGTTTCGGTAAGCGTGCCAATCTGGTTTGGTTTGATGAGAATGGAGTTGGCAATGCCTTCGTCGATACCTTTCCTGAGTATTCGCGTGTTGGTGACAAAAAGATCATCGCCGACCAGCTGCGTCCGCGCGCCAAGCGCGTCAGTGAGAATGGCCCAACCGGCCCAGTCGTCCTCACCCATGCCGTCTTCAATCGACACTATCGGATAGCGATCCGCCAGCCCGGCCAGGTACTGGCTGAATCCGGCGGCATCGAAGTCCTTGCCTTCCGCTGCCAGGCTGTAGGTGCCGTCGTTGCAAAATTCCGACGAGGCGACGTCAAGTGCCAGCGCGATCTGTTTGCCCGGTGTATAGCCGGCACGATCGATGGCTTCCATTATTGTTTCCAGCGCTGCTTCGTTGGATGGCAGGTCTGGCGCAAAACCACCTTCGTCGCCCACCGCCGTGGTCAGGCCACGTTCCTGCAGCACCTTTTTCAGAACATGAAAAATCTCGGCACCATAACGCAGCGCTTCGCGGAAACTGGGCGCGCCGACCGGCATGATCATGAACTCCTGGATATCGACGCTGTTATCCGCATGGGCACCGCCGTTGATGATGTTCATCATCGGTACCGGCATCGCCAGAGAATTGTTTTCCGCCAGCGCCGCGATATGCCGGTGCAGGCCGATACCTGCTTCGATCGCTGCCGCTCGCGCCGCAGCCAGCGACACAGCGAGAATCGCGTTTGCGCCGAGACGCGACTTGTTTTCAGTGCCATCGAGATCGATCATTTTCTGATCCAGCTCACGTTGCTGCGCAGCCGCCATACCGGTTACCGCATCGCGCAGCTCGCCATTGACGTGCGCTACCGCAGTAAGCACGCCCTTTCCAAGATATCGCGTCTTGTCGCCGTCACGCAGCTCCACCGCCTCGCGCGCACCGGTCGAGGCGCCTGACGGAACCGCAGCGCGTGCCATCACGCCGGATGCGAGACAGACGTCCGCCTCGACTGTCGGGTTACCGCGCGAATCCAGGACTTCACGCCCGCGAACTGTTTTGATTTCACTCATTTCTCAACGCTCCCGGCGCAAGCTGTCCTCGGCAAATTCCCGTTTTTTCACTGCCTGGTCTATATCTACCAGCACCTCAAGCAACTGCTTCATGCGATCGAGCGGCCACGCATTCGGCCCGTCACTGAGCGCGTTGGCCGGATCGGGGTGAGTCTCGGCGAACAGGCCGGACACCCCGGCCGCCACGGCGGCCCGGGCCAGCACGGGTATGAACTCGCGCTGGCCGCCGGAAGCATCGCCACGCCCGCCCGGCAGCTGCACCGAGTGGGTCGCGTCAAATACAACCGGACAACCGGTGTCACGCATCACAGAAAGCGAGCGCATGTCGGAGACCAGGTTGTTATAGCCGAATGAAAAACCGCGTTCACACACCATTATCTGTTCATTACCGGTACTGCGCGCCTTGTTAACCACATTACCCATCTCCCACGGCGACAGGAACTGCCCTTTCTTTATATTGACCGCCTTGCCTAGCCCGGCAACCGCCACGATGAAATTGGTCTGGCGGCACAGGAAGGCGGGCGTCTGCAGTACGTCGACGACAGCAGCCACTTCTGCCAGCGGCGTGTCTTCATGCACATCGGTCAGTACGGGCACCCCCACCTGTTTGCGTACCGCCTCGAGAATACGCAATCCGTCAGCAATCCCCGGACCGCGAAAACTGCCGATCGATGAGCGATTGGCTTTGTCGAACGAGGACTTGAATATGAACGGCACGCCAAGCCGGCCGGTGATTTCCCTGAGCGTACCGGCGGTATCGATAGCAAGCTGCTCGCTCTCGATGACGCAGGGCCCGGCGATGAGGAACAGCGGGTGGTCCGGCCCCACCTTGAAGTTACACAATTCCATAGTGTCAGGCGCGGGCGCGCTGCGGCAGCTGCTCGAAGCGATAGCGCCGGGCTGCCTCGACAAAGCCCGAGAACAACGGGTGACCGTCGCGCGGATTGGAGGTGAATTCGGGGTGAAACTGGCAGGCAACAAACCAGGGGTGATCGGCAATCTCGATGATCTCTACGAGATCGTCGACCGACTTGCCGGAAATGCTCAGACCGGCAGCGGTGAGCCGCTTGCGATATATATTGTTGAACTCGTAGCGATGGCGGTGACGTTCCATCACGCTGGCATTGTCATATAGTTCGGCAGCACGGGTACCGGGCTCCAGCAGGCATTCCTGGGCACCCAGCCGCATAGTGCCACCGAGCTCGGAATCGACATTGCGGCGTTCGATCGAACCTTCGTGGTCCTGCCACTCGGTAATCAGCGCAATGACCGGATGCGGTGTCTGGCGATCGAATTCCGTGCTCTGGGCGCCGTCCAGCCCGGCCACATTGCGGGCGTACTCGATGACTGCCACCTGCAGCCCGAGGCAGATACCCAGGTACGGGATACCCAGTTCGCGCGCATGCTGCACGGCCCGGATCTTGCCCTCCACGCCGCGCTCACCGAAACCGCCGGGGACCAGGATGGCGTCCATTCCCGCCAATACATCTGTGCTGCCGGATTCGAGATCCTGCGACTCGACATAGTGAATATTGACCTTGGTAGCTGTATGCACGCCGGCATGGGTCAATGCCTCGCTGAGCGAGATATACGAATCGCGAAAGTGCACGTACTTGCCAACCATCGCGATGTTCACTTCTGCGGTCGTGTTCTGCTTGGCCTCTACCACACCAATCCACTCCGCCAGGTCAGCCGGCGGCAGGTCGAGCTGCATTTTCTCGACAACGATGTCGTCGAGCCCTTCGTCGCGCAACAGCATTGGAATCTTGTAGATGTCGTCGGCGTCCATTGCCGGAATAACCGCGCGTTCGGCAACATTGGTAAACAACGCAATTTTCCGGCGCTCGTCCCGCGGCAGCGGCCGGTCTACACGACACAACAGCACATCCGGCTGGATGCCGATCGAGCGAAGTTCCTTCACCGAATGCTGTGTCGGTTTCGTTTTCATCTCGCGCGAGGTGGCTATGTACGGCACAAGGGTCAGGTGCATGTACAGAACCTGGCCCGGTTCTGACTCGACGCCAAACTGGCGGATCGCCTCGAGAAAAGGCAGCGACTCGATGTCACCCACCGTGCCGCCAATTTCGACCATGCAGACGTCTGCATCACCGGCCCCGAGCTTGATGCTGTCAATAATTTCGTCCGTGATATGCGGGATTACCTGCACCGTGGCACCGAGATAATCCCCGCGCCGCTCCTTACGGATAACGGTTTCATAGATGCGCCCGGTGGTGAAATTGCTGTTGCGCCCGGTGGTGGTTCGAACAAAACGCTCGTAGTGACCCAGGTCCAGGTCGCTCTCTGTACCGTCGGCGGTGACAAATACCTCGCCGTGCTGGAACGGGCTCATGGTGCCCGGATCGACGTTGATGTAAGGATCCAGCTTTATCATGCTGATCTTCAGCCCGCGCGCTTCGAGTATCGCGCCGAGCGAAGCCGCCGAGATTCCCTTGCCCAGCGACGAGACAACACCGCCGGTAATAAATACGAAGCGAGTCATAAGTGATGTCTCGTGTGCTGGTTGCCTGAGAAACTTCGGGGGAGCGTGGCCTTAGCCGTGACCGCGGTCACTGGCCGAAACGTTGTTACGCAATGGCTCGTTGACAAAGCCAAGCCGTTTCACGACCTCCGACAAATGGGCGTCACCGGCTGCGGCGACCGGGAAAAATTACCAGAACAGGCACGGTCAGTACAGCGCGGGATGATCTTCCCAGCGCAGCCGCAGCCCCCGCCCGGCGCTGCTCAATGCCTCTTCCTGCCACAAATCGGCGACCGCAGCGAGTTGGTCGCCGGCATACAGCAACGGAATACGCGGCCGCATCCATGGCACGACCCGAGCTTCCTGGTAGAGATTGCGCAATTTGCGTGTCTGACCGCCACCCTTCGGCCGGATGCTTTCGCCGCCACGACGAAAACGAACCGACAATGTTTCACATTCACCGGCAGCCAGCCCGGCCTCGTCTTCCGCGTAGACCAGCCGGCCTAAACCGGCCGGTAAGGTTACGCTTGCGCCGGCGCTGAGCGTGGCGGTGAAACCGTCTGTCAGTGCTGCCAGCGGCTGCATCGCGTACAGGCGCGTTCCGTAGCGACGCACCTCGCAACCGGGCCAGCTGACACAGGCCTCACCAGGCTGGCTGTCGATGAGCCGCATAACCTGTGTGAACTGCGCCGTGTCGGGTGTTGGCAAACCAGTAGCGACCAGCCACTGGCGCAGCGCGTTGGCGACGCGCTCACCGGATAAGGTCCCAACCCGGCTGCAATCAAAGGTATCACCGGCCGCGGCAGCCAGTGCGTCCTGCGCACCGACCTGGTGCGCCAGTCTTGCCATTGCCGCGCTATGCCGGGCAGCCCGCGAGACCGCTACTGCGGCACCCGGCCAGCGATCGCGAACCAGCGGCAGCACGACGTGGCGAAGGTAGTTGCGGTCGTAACGCTGGTCGACGTTTGACGGGTCGTCGCTCCATTCCAGCCCGTGCGCACCGGCATACGTGTGCAACTGTTCCCGGGCAGTATCCAGCAACGGTCGAAAATGCCACGCCCCGGCCTGCAGCTGGCGCAACACCGGCATGCCGGCGAGACCGGCGCTGCCGGCACCACGCAACAGCTGCAGCAACACTGTCTCCAGCTGGTCGTCGCGATGGTGCGCGGTCAACAGTACATCGCCCGGCTTGCAGTGTTTTAACAGCGCTGCATAGCGGACAGATCGCGCCCTGGCTTCGGGGCTGTCGCCCGGCTCGTAACTGACCTGTTCGCGTTGCAAGGCGAACGCAACGCCAAAGCGCCTGGCAACATCGGCGCACCGTGATGCCCACTGTGCCGAGTCGGCGTGCAGCCCGTGATCGACATGCACCGCCAGCAGATCGGCTCCGGGAATCCGTGGCAGGGCGCGCCGCGTCAGGTCAAGCAGCACCGTGCTGTCCAGGCCACCACTGAATGCCACGATATAGCGGCGCGGTCCCTGCAATTCAACCTGTGCAGCAACCTGGCTGAGAATCAGTTCAGGTGTCAGGGCCACGGTTTGTCAACCGGCCATGTCGGCAAGGTGCGGATAGACAATATGAACGTGCTCGTTGCCGGCCAACGCATGCAATTCGCTCAGCAATTCCGGACACGGCCTGACCGACCATTCTGAGCCCAGCTGCAGCCGGGCAACCGCACCGCTGCCGTGGTAATGCACGCTTACCTCGCACTGCCCGTCGCGATATGGCGCCAGTACCTGCTGCAGTTCGCGCGCGAAGGCTGCGTCCTCAGCCGTCCCCTGCCAGCGGATGACCAGCTTGCGGGCGTATTGCGCCCTCGCCTGGTCAAGCGTCTGCACGGACTTTGCCGTAAGTCGCCAGGCGCTGCTGAAATCGTCATAACGCAGCAGTCCGCCGATTACCAGGATTGCATCACGCTGAAGCAAATCGCGGAACTGCTGAAAGACGTCGTCGAAAAACATCACTTCCATGCGTGCGCTGCGGTCGTCGAGCGTCACGATAAGACGCGAACCGGCCCGGCGCAGGTCGAGCACAAGCCCTGCTACCGTGACGTTGCGCTTCGGACTGCGCCATGAAGGCTCGGTTGGTGCATTCTCTGCCATCAACTCAGCGAGCGGCGCAGCGGTGAGCGCTGCCAGCTCAGCGGCGAATTCATCGACCGGGTGACCGGTAAGGAACAGGCCCAGCGTGTCACGTTCGCCAGCCAGGCGCTCGGCATCAGGCCACTCCGGCAACAATTCTGCCGGCGCTGCCCCGTTCCCAGAGGCAGCTGCCGCCGGCTCCAGTCCGAACAGATCGACCTGACCGGCGGCGGACGCGCGTGCCGACTGGTCTGCAAGGCGCAGCGCAGTCGGCAGCTGCGCCATCAGTGTGGCCCGGTTTGGCCCGATGCCATCAAGGGCGCCAGCCCTGATCAGCGCTTCCAGCACCCGCTTGTTGACCCTCTGCAGATCGATGCGCGCGCACAGGTCGTGCAGGTCGGCATAGGGCTCGCCCGCGTCACGTTCATTGATGATCGATTCTACGGCTGCCCGCCCGACGCCCTTGATGGCGCCAAGACCGTAGCGGATCGCCTGATCGCTGGCGACGTCAAACTTGTAGCCCGAGTAGTTTACATCGGGCGATAACACGTCCAGGCCAATGTTGTGACAGTCATCGATAATAGTGACGATCTTGTCGGTGTGATCCATATCGGCTGACAACACCGCAGCCATGAAGGCCGCCGGGTAGTGAGCCTTGAGCCATGCCGTCTGATACGACAGCACGGCATAGCCTGCAGAGTGCGACCGGTTGAACCCGTAACCGGCAAACTTTTCGATCAGGTCAAAGATCCCCGCGGCAACCGCGCGATCGACACCACGCTCCTCCGCGCCATCGAGAAAAACGGATCGCTGCCGCGCCATTTCTTCGGGCTTCTTCTTGCCCATTGCGCGCCGTAACAGGTCGGCACCGCCAAGCGAATAACCGGACAGCTCCTGCGCGATCTGCATTACCTGCTCCTGGTAGAGGATCACGCCGTAGGTGGGCCGCAGGATCTGCTCGAGCTGCGGATGCGGATAAACGATGACCGCCTGCCCGTGCTTGCGCTGGATGAAGTCATCAACCATTCCCGACTGCAGCGGGCCAGGGCGAAACAATGCAACGAGGGCCACGATATCTTCGAAACAGTCCGGCTGCAGGCGCTTGATGAGGTCTTTCATCCCGCGCGACTCGAGCTGGAACACTGCAGTCGTGGTACAGCTTTTCAACAACGCGTAGGTCGCCGCATCGTCCATGGGCAACTCGGCGATTTCCAGTACCGGTTCGTCCGCAGCAGCCCGGGCGCTATTTATTGTCTGCACCGCCCAGTCGATGATGGTGAGTGTACGCAGGCCGAGAAAATCAAACTTGACCAGACCGATCGCCTCGACGTCGTCCTTGTCGTACTGCGTTACCGCCTCGACGCCGCTCTCAGTGTAAAGCGGCGTGTAGTCGATCAGTTGCGACGGCGCGATTACCACGCCGCCGGCATGCTTGCCGGCATTACGTGCCAGCCCTTCCAGCGATCGCGCCAGGTCAATCAGAGCGCGAATTTCTTCCTCGCCCTCGTACACCCGCCGCAGCTCATCATCCGAATCCAGGGCCTTGTCGAGCGTCATTCCTACTTCAAACGGGATGAGCTTGGCAATGCGATCGACAAAGCCGTAGGGATGCCCCAGCACCCGGCCTACATCACGCACCACCGCGCGTGCCGCCATGCTGCCAAAAGTAATGATCTGCGACACCTTGTCGTGCCCGTAACGATCGGCGACATATTCGATAACCCGGTCGCGCCCCTCCATGCAGAAGTCGATATCGAAATCCGGCATCGAGACACGTTCCGGATTGAGAAATCGCTCGAACAGCAGGTCGTGCTCCAGCGGGTCCAGGTCGGTGATCTGCAATGCCCAGGCGACAACGGAACCGGCACCGGAGCCACGCCCCGGCCCTACCGGGATCTTGTTGTTGCGCGCCCAGTGAATGAAGTCGGCAACGACCAGGAAGTACCCGGGAAAACCCATGCCGGAGATAACTTCGAGTTCACTGCGCAACCGTGCCTCGTAGTCACTACGCTCGTGGTGGTGTTCGCGCACCTGGCGCAGCCGCTCGTCGAGCCCCTCGCCTGCCTTGCGCGCCAGGTAGCTGTCTACCGTATCGCTGTCCGGTACCGGAAAATCAGGCAGCACGCTGCGCCCGAATTCGATTTCCAGATTGCAGCGCCGGGCGATCTCCACGGTGTTTTCCAGTGCCTCCGGCACTTCGGCAAACAATTCGGCCATTTCCGCGGGGGTACGCAGGTATTGCTGCTCGGTATGACGCCGCGGGCGCTGCGGATCGGCGAGGGTGTAACCATCGTGAATGCAGACTCGCGCCTCGTGTGACTCGTAATCTGCGCGGTTTATAAAACAGACGTCATTGGTGGCGACAACCGGGACAGCATTGGCGGCTGCCAGCTTCACTGCGGCGTTGTTATAAGTCGCTTCATCCGGCCGGCCGGTTCGCTGCAGCTCCAGGTAGTAGCGATCGGGAAACAGCTCACGCCACCATCCCAGGCGCTCTGCTGCCTGTACCTCGTTGCCGTTGAGCAGCGCCCGCCCCACATCCCCCGCGCGACCACCTGATAGCGCAATGAGCCCGGCCGCGCTTTCACAAAGCCACTCCCGGCTGACGCGGGCATGACCCTTGTGGTCGCCCTCGACATAGGAACGGGTAATCAGTCGCAACAGGTTGGCATAGCCATTGCGGTCCTGGCACAGCAAAGTGAAACGCAGTGGGTCGCGTTCGTCGGCAAGGTCCAGCCACAGGTCTGCACCGATGATCGGCTTGATCCCGCGTGCTTCAGCAGCACGATAGAACTTGACCATGGCAAACAGGTTGCTCTCATCGGTCAGGGCTACCGCCGGCATATCGGCCTGCGCAACGGCATTCATCAGCGGCTTGACGCGAACCACGCTGTCGACCAGCGAATACTCGGTATGCACCCGCAGGTGCACAAAAGCGGGGCCACTACTCATGCTCTTTCAAAGCCACACGTACCGGCTGGAACGAGCGTCGATGCACCGGCGCCGGACCGTGTCGGGTCAGCGCCTCAAGATGTGCGGGCGTGGGATAACCTTTGTGACGTGCAAATCCATACTGTGGGTACAGTCCGTCAAGCTCGCGCATAACGTGATCACGATGCACCTTGGCCAGTATCGAAGCGGCGCTTATCGCGCGACGACTGGCATCGCCGCCGACCACCGCCTCGACCTCACAGCACCAGCGATCCGGCAGCACGGTGTGCCGCCCGTCAATTTCAACGCGTTGCGGGTCCAGACGCAGGCCCTGCAGCGCCCGCCGCATGGCAATGAGCGACGCCTGGAATATATTGAGTGAATCGATCTCGTGCGGGTCGGCCCAGGCCACCGACCAGGCCAGGGCCCTGTCGCAAATCCGCTGGGCCAGCAGTTCGCGCCGTTTTGGCCGTAGTTGCTTCGAATCACGCAGACCGTTAATACGCCGCTGTGGATCGAGCATCACCGCTGCCGATGTCACCGGTCCGGCCAGCGGACCACGCCCTACTTCATCGACACCGGCGACCAGCAGCCAGCGGGGTGCCCCGCTCATGAGCTGCGACCTGTCAGCCGCAACACGGCATCGGCAGCGCGCTCGCTGGCGGATTGACGCAGCACGTCATGAATCTGGTCGCATTCCTGCAGGTAGTCGTCGTGACTGTCACGGTCCAGCAAGGCCGTAAGCTCCGCCGACAAACGCTCGGCGGTAAGTTCATCCTGCAGCACTTCAGCGACGATTTCCCGGTCCGCCAACAGGTTGGGTAATGCAAAGCGCCTGATGTTCAACAGCTTGAGTTTTTCCAGGAGAATGCGCGTGCCCTGCGCCAGCCGGTACGCGACCACCATTGGTCTTTTCAGAAGCAGAGCTTCCAACGTTGCCGTACCGGACGCAACCAGCACGGCGTCGGCGGCCGCAATCGCCTGTTGTGCCTGACGATCGACCAGCCTGACCGGCACCCCGGGCGCATGTGCCGCCAACTGTGCCGCAAATTTTTCGCGCAAGGCAGGCGCAGCCATCGGGGCAACAAAGCCGATACCGGGCCGGCTCTGGTCGAGTCGGGCAGCTGCCGAAGCAAAAACTGCACCCAACCGGTCTAGCTCGCTTGCCCTGCTCCCGGGTAGCAGCGCAACCACCTCACCTGTGCCGGGCAGTTCCAGAGCGGCGCGTGCCGCGGCGCGGTCCGGACGCAGCGGGATACTGTCGGCCAGCGGGTGACCGACAAACTCGGCCGCAACTCCATAGTCTTCATAGAATCGGGGCTCAAACGGCAGCAGGCAAAGCACCAGGTCGGCGCACTGTGCCATGCGTGCAGCGCGTTTTGGCCGCCAGGCCCAGACCGAAGGGCTGACGTAGTGCACCGTGCGTATGCCGGTGCGCCGCAGCCGGCGCTCGAGCCCCAGGTTGAAATCCGGAGCATCTATGCCAATGAATACGTCCGGCTGCTGAGCGATGATGCGCCGGTACAGTTTACGACGCAGCGCCAGCAGTCGCGGCAGGTGCGCGAGCACTTCGACCAGGCCCATTACCGCCAGCTCGTCGCTGTCGAACCATGCCTCGCAACCGGCGCTACGCATGGCCGGCCCTGCGACACCGGCAAATTGCACCCGGTCGCCCAGCCGGGCGCGCACTGCCGTGATCAGGCCGGCTCCCAGCTGGTCGCCGGATGCCTCGCCGGCGACCAGTGCGATCTGCAGCGGGCGTTCAGGGGTCATGCGACGGCCGCTCCACTAACGAATGATGCTGCGTTCGCTCGTCTCGAGGAACCTGACGAGCAACCCGATCTCCTCGTGACCTGTCGCCAGTTCACGCAGCTTGTCGATGGCTTCAGCCAGCCGCAGGTCCGAGCGATACAGGATTTTGTATGCTTTTTTAATACGGCTGATCTGCTCCCTGGAAAACCCGCGCCGTTGCAGGCCCTCGCTGTTGATACCACGCGGTAATGCCAGGTGGCCGGCAGCCATTACGTACGGCGGCAGATCGCGGCTGATCGCGCAGTCCATCGCGGTAAACGCATGGGCGCCAATGCGGCAAAACTGGTGTGCCTTGGTAAAGCCACCCAGGATGGCCCAGTCACCGACGCTTACATGGCCTGCGAGCGTTGTTGCATTTGCCATGATGATGTTGTTTCCAACATCGCAATCATGAGCAATGTGCACGTAGGCCATGATCCAGTTGTCATCGCCTATGGTCGTAACGTTGCGGTCCTGGGCCGTACCGCGGTTTATGGTGCAGGATTCACGGATGGTGTTGCGAGCACCTATTTCCAGCCTGGTGGGCTCACCTGCATATTTTTTGTCCTGCGGATCCTCGCCGATCGAGCAGAACTGGTAGATACGATTGTCCGGGCCGATCCGGGTGGGGCCCTTGATGACCACATGCGGGCCGATCCAGGTGCCGGCCTCGATCTCGACGCCGGCACCGATAATGCTATACGGCCCGACCTCGACGCCAAGCGCGATACTGGCATCCGGCGAAATAACCGCATGCTGATCGATCAACTGTCATTTCTCCGCGGAGCACACATCATTTCCGCACTCGAGACCAGCTCGTTATCGACCTCTGCCCGGGCGCCAAACATCCAGATGTTACGCCGGGTCCGATTGAGCGTCGCAGTGAGTATCAGCTGGTCGCCGGGCTCAACCGGACGGCGGAACCGCGCCTTGTCGATACCCACGAGGTAATACAAAGTGTCGTCATCCGGTGTACCCGCCGTAGCAAAAGCAAGCAAGCCGGTGGCCTGCGCCATGGCTTCCAGGATAATGACGCCTGGCATTACTGGTCGCTGCGGAAAATGGCCCTGGAAAAATGGCTCGTTTGCCGTGACATTCTTGATAGCGCTGAGCCGCTCGCCCGGCACACACTCGGTTACCCGGTCCACGAGCAGGAACGGATAACGGTGCGGCAGCAGCTGCATGATTCGATGAACATCCATCTGCATAACCTGGTTCACTCCCCGCTTTTCTTTTCCAGTTTCTTCAGCCGCTTCGCAATGGCATCGAGCTGGCGGAAGCGCGCGCTGTTGCGGCGCCAGCGTCGTGCCTCGTCCATCGGCAACGCGCTTGAGTAAACCCCCGCTTCGCTGATGGAACGGTTGACCATAGTCTGGCCGGTAATCACTACGTCGTCGGCAATATCGAGGTGACCGACAAAACCAACATGCCCGGCAATCATACATCGCCTGCCGATGCGGGTGCTGCCGGAAATTCCGCTGCCCGCAGCAATGACCGTGTGCTCGCCAATGTGCACGTTATGCGCGACCTGAATCTGGTTGTCCAGCTTTACGCCGTTGCCAATAACCGTGTCGTCGATTGCGCCGCGGTCGATGCTGGTGCAGGCGCCAATTTCGACATCGTCGCCAACCACCACGCTGCCCAGCTGCGGCACTTTTATCCAGCCTTCCGGTTCACGCGCAATACCAAACCCGTCTGAACCGATTACCGTTCCCGGATGCACCAGGCAACGACTGCCCAGCGTCACGTCGTGACAGACCGTGACGTTGGCCGTGAGCCTGCTGCCGGCACCAATCGTGGCACCTGTCCCGACGACACAGCCAGGGCCAACTATCACGCCAGCGCCAAGCCGCGCGCCGGCCTCGATTACGGCGCCGGGAGCCACTTCGCAAGTCTCGGGCACGTCAGCATCTGCCGCGACCACCGCTGCGGGGTGAATACCCGGCCGCGGTGCGGGTGGCGGTTCCAGTTCGCCTGCCACGCGGGCATAAAGTGCATAAGGATTGTCGCTGATCAGCGCCGTTACCGGGCATTCATCCGCGTCGGCGGCAGCCAGGATAACCGCCGATGCACCGGTGGCTGCGAGGCAGCGCCGGTACCGCGGATTGGCAAGAAAACTGATACTGCCGTTGCCGGCCCGCTCGAGCGTGGCGACACGCTCGACGACGGTTGCCGGGTCGCCACGAACCTCGCAGCCGTGACGTACGGCGATTTCCGCGACGGTAAGACTCATGACCGCTGCGGCAGGCTGCGCAACTCAGTTGCTGGACTGAAAGCTGCGTTCGAGCCCGGCAAGCACCTCGGCCGTAACATCGACATTGCCACTGGCGAACAATACGCCATCACCGACGATCAGGTCGTAATTTTTCTGCCGGGCAAAGGTCTGCACCTCTTCCATCAAGGCACGCTGCAGCCGTCCGAGTTCCTCATTACGCCGCAGGTTGAGATCTTCCAGGTACTCGTTCTGCTTGCGCGCCAGATCACGGGCACGTTCACGCAGGTCCTTCTCGGCATCACGACGTTCGGTCTCGCCCATCACTGCAACATCGCGTTCGATCTCTTCCTGCCGGCTACGCAATTCCTGTTCCTGCGACTGGATTTCACGCTGTCGTGGCGCAAACTCATCCTGCAGGGCTTTCATCGCGGACCTGGCCTGCGGTGCTTCATCGAGCAATCGCGCGACATTCACCACGCCGATGTTCAAATCAGCGGCCAGTACCGGGACAGCCGTGCAGCAGCACAGTAAGGCAATGGACAAAACTTTAATTACAATTTTTCTCATACTAAAACACGCTCAAAACGTCGAGCCGACAGAAAACTGAAACCGTTCAACCTGATCACCGGGCAGCCGCGAAGTTCCATCGAACTTGCGGATCGGGACCGCGTAGCTGAACCTGAACGTACCGAGTGGCGCAAGCCACTGAGCGGCAACTCCGACCGATTGTCGCAGGGAATTGGCATCAAAACCATATTCTACTGGCCGGGGAGCGCAGGCATATCCCAGCGAGGCAAGACAGTCCGTGAATCCGATGTCATTGGCACCCGTGTAAAAAACGTTGCCGACGTCCCAGAAAAGGCTGAACCGCGTGCTGGTGCGCAGCCGTGCGGGGGTTGGCAGGAGCAATTCCAGCTGGCTCACCGTTTTGAGGTTGCCGCCATTGGGATTACCTCGTGAATCGATCGGCCCGAGGCGACTGTTCTCGAAGCCGCGCACCGTTTCCGGCCCACCGGCGTAAAAAAGCTTGGACGGCGGCAGATCGGTCGAAGTGCCAAGAGGCTCACCATAGGCGAGTTCCACATTCCAGCCCAATGACCAGTCACCAAACAACCTCCACAGCCTGGTGAAATTATATCGTGCGGAGTAATACTCCACCTCGCTGCCAGGTATGGTGGTTGACAACGAAAAGGTGTGGCGCGTTCCCTTGGTTGGGAAAATTACCCGGTCGCGGGTGTCCCGAACCCAGCCGGCAAACAGCTCGAATGCCTTGAATTCGGTGCCACAGATATCGTTGATGCTTTCGCCGCATACGTCTCCTACGGCGGAGACTACAAAGGGATTACCATTATTGCGCACGAACTGGTTGTTCTGCTGCGAACTGAACAGACTCGTAATCTGCTGGCTGTCGAGGTATGAGCCACCAAACTGCACGCGGCCAAACTCGGAAATCGGCCAGCTGTATTCCATGGACGCGACCAGGGACTCAATGGAGAAATCCGAGGACTCGGCGGTAAATGCAGTGAGATCGGAATACGACAGGGAGATATTGCGCCCGATACCGTCTGCAGTTCGGTAGTTGTCGCTGTGGCCGAGACTGTAAACGGTCTGGAACCGGCCGGAACTCACGTTTGCCGCGACCCGCTCCCCGGAACCGAGAAAATTTGTGTGAGTGAAATTTCCGTTCAGCAGCAAGCCCTGGGTACCGGAAAAGCCGAGGCCGCCACCGAACTGACCTGGCAGCCCCTCCTCGATATCAAATTCGACGTCGACCTCATCCGGGCTGCCCGGCACCGGCACGGTCTCTACCGCGACCTCTTCGATGAAGGGCAGACGTCGCACGCGCTGTTCCGAACGGTCCACTGCCGTGTTGGACAATGGTGCTCCTTCAAGCTGACGCATTTCGCGACGCAGGACTTCGTCATCGATGCTATTGGCACCGTTGAAGTTAATACGGCGCACATAAACCCGTTCGCCCGGCTCGACACGAAAATCAATCGAAACTGACTTGGCGTCTTCGTCAATGTTCGGGATCGGCGTAATCGTGGCGCGCGAAAACCCGTCCTGGCCGAGACGGAAGGACATCAGCTCAGTGGTGCCTGTAAGCTGCTTGCGCGAAAAAGTCTGACCAGGCTGGAGCAGGATCAGCTGCCTCAGCTGCTCCTCCGGGACTACCATGTCACCACTGACAGCCGTATCGGCGATTGTGTACTTGTCACCCTCGTCAATATTGATGGTTATATAAATGTCTTTCTTGTCAGGGGTGATCGCCACCTGCGTCGACTCGATGGCAAAATCGGCATAGCCGCGATCCATGTAATAGGAAGTAAGCGTCTCCAGGTCGCCGCTGAGCACTTCGCGGGCGTAACGATCGTTTTTCTTCCACAGCGCCTGGAAGTTCGGCGTTTTCATCTTGAACTGGCGCAACAGCTCCTTATCACCGAACTGCGTATTGCCTACCACGTTTATCTGCCTGATGCGGGCCCGGTCTCCTTCAGTAATATCGATCTCGATACGTACCTGGTTGTTGTCGATCTCGGTGACGGCTGTATCGATTGTGGCGCCGTACTTGCCGCGGTTGAAATACTCCTGGGTCAGTACCTGCTTGACGTTGTCGAGCACCGACCGGTCGAAGCTGCCACCCTGCTTGAGGCCGACACCGGACAGATTAGTCTCGAGATCCTCTGACTTGATGTCCTTGTTACCTTCGATGGTAAAGCTGGCGATGGTCGGGCGCTCGGCTACGGCGATCACCAGAGTGTCACCATCACGACGGAATTCGATGTCATCGAAAAAACCGGTGCCATACATGGCGCGCAAAGCCTCGGATATGCGCTGATCATCGAGCTGGTCACCCACATTCACAGGAAGGTAATTGAAAACCGTTCCCTCGGTGATGCGACCAAGCCCTTCTATCCGTATGTCGTCAACGACAAATGCTTCGCTCGCAGAGTGTGCCGGCATGCCGGCCAGCACAAGCACGAGAATAACAACGCTTCGAAGGCAGGTGCTCATACGGTTACCCCATCAGGCGCAGAATGTCGTTATAGAAAGCAAGGCTCATAAGCATTAACAACAGGAATATACCCACCTGCTGTCCGCGTAACTCGGTCTCCGGCGACAGCGGGCTGCCTTTCAATGCCTCGGCAAGCTGGAACACCATTTGCCCACCGTCCAGTATCGGCACCGGCAACAGGTTCAGAATCCCCAGGCTGATCGAGACTATTGCCAGAAACTTGATGAAAAATTCCGGCCCCATCTGGGCTGTGGTCCCGGCATATTCAGCGATTGTAATCGGCCCGCTCAGGTTGCGGGCGGAAAAATCACCGGTGACCATCCGCCACAGCATGCGTACCGTAAAAATGCTCATCTCCGCGGTGCGTCCGACTGCCCGGCTCATTGCCTCGACAGGGCCGTAACGCACCGACAGTTCGCGCTGTGCTGCCAGGTCTACCGGGCCGGCACCGATGCGTCCGACCGTTTCGCCCTGGTCACGCATCTCGCCAATCGCCAGGTCCAGCTCCATCTCCCGGCCATCGCGCTGCAGCAGCAAGCGTACGGTTCGCGATGGATTGGCGCGTACAAAGTCGTACCACTCGCGCCACGTGCCGATTTCGGCATCGTCCGCTGCCAGGAGCAGATCACCGGGTAACAAACCCGATCGTTCGGCGGCCTCGCCCGGCACCAGCTGGCCGATCTGAGCAGGAATATTCGATGGCCATACGCTGATCCCGAGACCGGGCAGGAGTTCGCCCGGTTCAGTCAGCCGGCGTTGTTCGCCACCGACATCGATCAGGGCGCTGCGCGTGCTGCCGGTGGCCTCACGCACTTCGATGCTGATCCGGCCGTCATCAATCATGTCATCGATGATGGCCAGCGTTGCATCCTGCCAGGATTGCACCGGCTCACCACCGACGGCAATCATCTCGTCTCCGGCCTGCAGGCCGGCCGCGGCTGCATAGGAATCCTCGGCGACGTCACCTATGACCGGCCGCAACAAGGTATCGCCGACCATAAACATGACCCAGTACACGACGATGGCGAACAGAAAATTGAATGCGGGACCGGCAGCAAGCACGGCAAGGCGGGCCCAGATTGGCGCGTTATTGAATGCGCGCTGCTTTTCCTCAGGCGCGACGGTGCAATCGCGCTCGTCGAGCATTTTCACGTAACCACCAAGCGGCAGCGCCGAGATTACGTACTCAGTGCCATCGACCTTGCCGGTGCGACGCCATAAAGGCTTACCAAAACCTATCGAAAAGCGCAGCACCTTGATACCGAGCCGTCGCGCCACCCAGAAATGGCCAAACTCATGCACCGCCACCAGCACGCTGATGGCAAATGCAAAAGCCAGTATCCAGATGACGATGGTACTCAACACTTCTTTATTAACACCCGCAGCTGCTTAACATGACGACCACAATACTGACCATTAGGTTCCCCGAAAACTCATGTGAGCTGCTGTGACCAGCCCAACCCGATCAGGAACAACGGCGCACCGGCCGCCATGCTGTCAATACGATCCAACACGCCACCGTGACCTGGAAACAGGTTGCCGCTGTCTTTCAGCCCTGCGTTGCGCTTGAAAACGCTCATAGTCAGGTCACCCACGATCGAAATCAGCGCGACCGCGATGCCCAGCGACAACATGAAGACCAGCGGCATCCCGAACCACCACGCTCCGGCTCCAGCCATCACCGCAACCAGCAGCAAGCCGCCGATCACACCCTCCCAGGTCTTTCCCGGGCTGACGTGAGGGGCCAGCCGGGTCTGGCCAAATGCCCGGCCGCTGAAATACGCTCCGCTGTCGGCCGCGGCAATCAGGACGAAGAAATACATGACCCACTGCGGCCCGTAAGCTACATGCAGGTGCGCCAGGGCCAGCCAGCCGGGTACCAGTATCAAAAGGCCCGCAAGCAGAACCAGCGGAAGCGGTACCGACACCGGGTAACGCAGCACCATAATAAACGCGGCGACCCACCATACGGCGGCCAGCAGCATCAGCGGCATTGGCGAATCTCCCGCCAGCCACCAGGCCAACGTCAGCCCCGTCGCGACCACGAGCATGTAGCCGACGCGTTTTGCTCCGGCCGGCAATGCGAGAAAGCCACCCCACTCCCATGCTCCGATCAGGACGATCGCTCCGAGAAACGCGGCTCCCGCCATCCGTGGTGTAAGAAACAACACCGCTGCGACCGCGGAAATTGCCAGCAAAGCGGTAACCAGGCGCTTTATCAGGCCCTCAGCTGGCACTGAGCTGCTCTGCCGTGCGGCCAAAGCGTCGCTGCCGCTCGCTGTAACTGTCGATCGCGCGATCGAGCAGAACGGCATCGAAATCGGGCCACAGTGCATCGGAAAAATAAAACTCGGAATAGGCCAGGTTCCACAGCAGGAAGTTGCTCACGCGTTTTTCGCCGCCCGTTCGAATAAACAGGTCAGGGTCACGCGCAGTGCCGAGCGACAACTCGGCCGCAAGAGTCGCTTCGTCGAGGGAGTCTGCATCTATCTCGCCGGCGGCGATGCGGGCGGCGATGCGGCCGGTTGCGCGCAGTATGTCCCAGCGGCCGCCATAGGAAACGGCAATATTGAGCTGCAACCCGGTATTGCCGGCAGTCAGCTCCTCGCTGGCAGCCATTTGCCGGGTGAGGTTGGCGGGCAACATGGCGCGGTCACCGATAAACCTGAGACGAACGTTATTTGTGTGCAGATCCTGCGCTTCTCGCTGGATTGCCTCGACGAACAAGCGCATCAGCAGGCTGACTTCGCGCGGCGGGCGATTCCAGTTTTCGCTGCTGAAGGCAAACAGGGTCAGCATCTCTATGTCGCGCTGGCCGCAGGCCTCCACGACTTTCCGCGCAGCCCGTACACCCGCCCGGTGCCCGGAATTTCGCGGCAGGCCTCGCCGGCGCGCCCAGCGGCCGTTGCCATCCATCACGATGGCAATATGCCGCGGATATTCGGGTTGTTTGCTGTCAGAACTCATGGGCGGCAGGTACTGCCGTTAAAATTCCATCAGTTCTTTTTCTTTTTCGGCCAACACCTCGTCAATTTTGGCGACGTGCTGGTCGGTGAGCGTCTGCACGTCGTCATGCGCACGGCGCTCCTCGTCCTCGCTGATATCCTTGTCTTTCAGCAAATCCTTCAGGTGATGCAAGGCATCACGGCGAATATTCCTGACGCTTACGCGAGCCTGCTCGGCCTCGGCCTTGACGATGCGAATCATGTCTTTGCGCCGCTCTTCGGTGAGTGGCGGCAATGGCACACGTATCAGGGTGCCTGCCGTTGCCGGGGTAAGCCCGAGATCGGAAGTCATGATCGCCTTCTCGACTACCGTCACCATCGGCTTTTCCCACGGCGACACGGTCAGCGTGCGCGAATCTTCAACACCAATATTCGCAACCTGCGACAGCGGCACGTCGGAGCCATAGTATTCCACGGTGATGTGATCCAGCAGGCTGGTGTGAGCCCGGCCGGTACGCAGCTTCTTGAACTCACGATGCAGAGCCTCGATGCTCTTGTCCATCCGCTCAGAAGCGTCGTTCATGATTTCCTTAATCATTGGTTATAACCCGATCGTCATTTGTTACCAGAGTGCCTACCTGAGCACCACGCACAATACGTTCCAGTGCGCCCTGGTCTCCCAGGTTAAAAACCCGCAACGGCAGGTCGTTGTCGCGACACATAACTACTGCAGTCGCATCCATCACCATCAACTTGTCGGTCAACACCTGGTCGAATCCGATCTGGCTGAAGTGCACGGCATCCGGGTTTGTAACCGGATCGTCCGAGTACACGCCGTCGACCTTAGTTGCTTTCAGCAGGATGTCCGCGCCTACCTCGATTGCGCGTAATGCAGCTGCAGTGTCGGTGGTAAAAAACGGATTGCCGGTGCCGGCAGCGAAAATCGTCACCCTCCCCTTTTCCAGGTGGCGGACGGCGCGGCGGCGAATGTAGTCCTCACAGACTTCATTTATGCGTACAGCCGACATGACACGTGCATACATGTCGAATTGTTCCAGCGCGTCCTGCATTGCCAACGCGTTGATGACTGTAGCCAGCATTCCCATGTGATCGCCGGTGACCCGATCCATACCGGCACGTGCCAGCCCGGCCCCACGGAAAATATTGCCGCCGCCAATAACGACACCAATTTCGACGCCAAGTTCCACGATATCGCGTATTTCAGCCGCGATTCGCCGCAACACCTCCGGATCGATGCCGTAGTCCTCGGACCCCATCAGGGCCTCACCGCTGAGCTTCAGCAGGACACGTTTCAGGGTAGGATCGGCGTCATTCATTAAAGGTACCCGGCAGCTGCATCAGGCGCGCACTACGCTAGTCATCGCCGCGCACCTGCGCCATGACCTCAGCAGCAAAATCTTCCTGCTTTTTCTCTATTCCCTCACCGACTTCGAGGCGCACATAGCCAACTACGCTCGCTTCGGCAGCGCCAAGCAGCTTACCTACCGACGACTTGTCGTCTTTTACAAACGGCTGGCCCAGCAGCGAGATCGAATCGAGAAACTTGCGCAGCTTGCCGCTGACAATCTTGTCAATTATGGCGTCGGGCTTGCCTTCGCCGCGTGCCTGTTCAACAAAAATCTCCTTCTCACGACTGACCTGGTCTGCCGGCACGTCATCGGGGCTCAGGTATGGCGGGTTGTTCCACGCAATGTGCATCGCTACGTCACGCGCCAGTTCCGCATCGCCCCCTTCGAGGGCCACTACCACGCCGATCTTGTTGTTGGTGTGAATGTACTTGCCGAGCAAAGTGCCGCCCTGCTGCACACCCAAACGACGTACCTGGATGTTTTCTCCAAGACTGGCGATCAGGTCGCGACGAGCCTCGTCGACTGTCTTGCCTGCCATCGGACAAGCGGCAAGCTCGTCGATGGTAGCCGGCTTTGCCTCCAGCACGGTCCGCGCGATCGCGCTGGTAAAATCAGCAAAGGCGTCACCGCGAGCAACAAAATCTGTCTCGCAGTTGACCTCGACGATCGCTGCGCTGCCGTCGCCTTCGGCGATGGCTACGGCGCCTTCGGCCGCAACACGTCCCGCTTTCTTGTCAGCTTTGAGTGCACCGGATTTACGCATCTGGTCGACGGCTGCTTCGATATCGCCGCCGGTTTCGGTCAGCGCCTTCTTGCAGTCCATCATCCCTGCGCCGGTGCGCTCGCGCAGCTCTTTTACCAGCGCTGCAGTAATTGCCATTTCTAGTCTCTCCCTTGCGTGCCCGCGTTCACGGGCACGGCAACTTGATCGTTTCAGGATTTCGCGACATCACTGTCGGCGGCAGGTGCATCGGGCTCACTCTTCGCAGCAACCGGCTCGGCGGCCGGCGCCTCGGGCTCGCTCTTCGCAGCAGCCGGCTCGGCGGCCGGCGCATCGGGCTCGCTCTTCGCAGCAACCGGCTCGGCGGCTGGTGCCTCGGGCTCGCTCTTCGCAGCAGCCGGCTCGGCGGTCTTCTCACCGTCAGCTGCAGCCGCCGGTTTTTTCTCTACCGGTTTGGCAGCCGCCTTTTTTCGTGTCGCTGTCTTGCGACCGGTCTTCTTCCTGCCGGTCTTGCGCTGCGCTTTCTTCTTGCGCGGCTTACCGTCCTCGTCGAGCTCGACAAACTCGTCGTCGCCCACCGCGACCTCCGGCACAGATGCCTTGCCGTCCAGCACGGCTTCGGCAACGCCCTGCGAATACAACTGTATCGCCCGCATCGCGTCATCGTTGCCCGGAATGATGTAATCCACCTCGTCGGGCGAGCAGTTTGTGTCGACAATCGCCACCACGGGAATGCCGAGCTTGCGCGCCTCGTGCACCGCAATCTTCTCGTGACCGACGTCCACGACGAACACAACATCAGGCAGCGAATTCATGTCCTTGATACCGCCGAGGCTGCGCTCGAGCTTTTCCATTTCGCGCGTGAGTCCCAATGCCTCTTTCTTGGTCAGCCTTTCGAAGCTGCCATCCTCGGCCATCGTTTCAAGATTCTTCAGGCGCTTGACGGATTGCTTTATTGTCTTGAAGTTGGTGAGCATTCCACCGAGCCAGCGATGACTGACATGCGGCATGCCGCACTTGCCGGCTTCCTCGCGGATAGCCTGACGAGCAGAACGCTTTGTTCCAACAAACAGCACGTTGCCGCCGTCGGCAACGATACGCTTGATGAAGGTGGTCGCCTCGAGGTACATCGGCAATGTACGCTCGAGATTTATAATATGAATTTTGTTGCGCTCGCCGAAGATGTAGGGTGCCATCTTCGGACTCCAGTAACGGGTTTGATGGCCGAAGTGAACGCCAGCCTCGAGCATCTGCCGCATCGATACGTTATACATGTTGTCTCCCGGGTTGAGCCTCCACGTGCCCCATACGACAACCCCTCGCCTGGCGAGGGGCACCCAGCCGCATGTGACGACACATGTGTGGTGTTAAATTGCTGAAAAAGCGCGCGATTTATACCATAAAGGCCGCGGCGCAACAATTTGGTTGCGCCAGAGCGGCCGGCGCCGGACAATGCCAGCGCCCGGCCACCCGGAAAGCATCATGACAGTCACCCTTAAAACACCGGAAGAACAGGAAAAAATGCGGATTGCCGGCCGCCTGGCGGCGGCCGCCCTGGACATGATCGGCGAGCACGTCAGGCCGGGGATCACCACCGAGGAGCTGGACGCGATCTGCCACCGCCACATTACCGAGGTCCAGGGCGCGGTCCCGGCACCGCTCAATTACAAGGGTTTCCCCAAATCAATCTGTACTTCGGTGAATCACGTGGTCTGCCACGGGATCCCGGGGCCAAAGAAACTGAAGAAAGGCGATATCGTCAACATCGACATCACCGTGATCAAGGACGGCTGGCATGGCGATACCAGCCGCATGTTCCTGGTTGGCGAGCCAGCGGTTCGCGCTCGGCGGATCTGCAATATCGCGCACGAAGCCATGCGGCGCGGTATCGAAATGGTCAGACCCGGTGCCCGCCTCGGTGACATAGGCCATGCGATCCAGTCCTATGTCGAAAGCGAAGGCTGTTCGGTTGTGCGCGACTACTGTGGCCACGGAATCGGCGAGGTATTTCACGAAGACCCGAAGGTGCTGCATTACGGAACGCCAGGCACCGGGTTGCAGATTGAGGCGGGAATGACGTTTACGATCGAACCCATGGTCAACGTTGGCCGTTACCACACAAAACTGCTGAAAGACGGCTGGACGGTAGTAACAAAGGATCATTCCCTGTCGGCGCAGTGGGAACACACGATCCTCGTTACCGAAGCCGGATTCGAAGTGCTCACGCTGGGCGCCAGCGGCGAGATCTGATGTCGCACGGCGCGCATGTTGCCGGCAATAGCTGGCCGCCGGTGCACGGGCTGGCCGAAGTGGTAGCAAAACCTGCTGCGCAGCGGTTGGCAGCGTACAAAGACGCAATCTCGCGCGGCGATGAATTGCTGGCACAACGTTTCGCCGCGGGCGAGGACATCGAAACGCTCGTGCGCGATCGAGCGAAACTGATCGACGAGCTGCTGGTACACGCCTGGACGGGGATCGACGGCCCCGGCGACGTTGCGCTTGTTGCCGTTGGCGGTTACGGGCGCGGTGAACTGCACCCGGGTTCCGATATCGACATCATGCTGCTGCTACCGGATCATACCGGCGACAGCTGGCGCGAGCCGGCGGAAAAATACTTCACTTTCCTGTGGGACATCGGCCTGGAAATCGGCCATAGCGTGCGCACGATAAGCGACTGCGTACGCGAAAGCGAAGCCGATATAACGGTTGCCACCGCGCTGATGGAATCGCGTTGCCTGTGTGGCAACGGCGACCACTTTGCCAGCATGCGGGCAGCGGTTGGGCCAGACCGCGTCTGGCCCTCGGCAGAGTTTTTCGAGGCCAAGCTGGCCGAACAGGTTGCACGTCACAAGCGCTATGACGAAACCCCGTACAAACTGGAACCTAATGTAAAAGGAAGTCCGGGCGGGTTGCGCGATATCCAGATGATCGGTTGGGTGGCAAAACGTCATTTTGGCGTTGCCACATCACGCGAACTTGTGGAGCTTGGCTTTCTGACCGCACAGGAAATCCGCCGCCTGCGGGCTGGCCGTGCATTCCTGTGGCAATTGCGCTTTGCCCTGCACGTGCTCACGGGGCGGCGCGAGGACCGACTGCTGTTCGACCACCAGGTGCGCATCGCCAAAATGCTCGGTTACAGCGACAGCAATCACAACCTTGCCGTCGAGCAACTCATGCAGCGCTATTACCGCACCGTCATGGAGCTCGGCCTGCTTAATGAAATGCTGCTGCAGCTGTTCCAGGAAGCTATCCTGATGCGCCCCGATGCGCCGGCAACGCCAATTAATGAGCGCTTCCACGAGCACAATGGCTACCTGGCGCTGTCTGCCGACGATGTGTTCGAGCGCAACCCGGCGGCGCTGCTCGAGACATTCCAGCTGCTGCAGGAAAACCCGCACCTGCGCGGGGTCAGCGCCAACACCATTCGCCACATACGTGATTCACTGCACCTGATCGACGATGACTTTCGCGCGGCTCCCGCGCACAAGAAAATGTTTATGGACATTCTGCGCGCCGACCGGTTTGTAACCACCGCTTTGCGCCGCATGAATGCCTACGGCGTGCTCGGGCGTTACCTGCCGGAGTTCGGTCAGATAGTCGGCCGTATGCAGTACGACCTGTTCCACACCTACACCGTCGATGCACACACGCTGTTCGTGTTGCGCAACCTGCGGCGTTTTGCCGTCGAGCCTGCAAACCCCGCCTATCCGCATTGCAGCGAGATCATACGTGGCCTGGCCAAGCCCGAGCTGGCCTACCTGGCGGCGCTGTTCCACGACATCGCCAAGGGCCGCGGCGGCGATCATTCAATGCTTGGTGCGGCGGATGCCAAACGCTTCTGCCTGGATCACGGCCTGAGCGAGTACGAAGCGAGGCTGGTTGCCTGGCTGGTAAGCAAACACCTGATTCTTTCGGTGACGGCACAGAAAAAAGACATCGATGACCCGCAGGTTATTCACGAGTTTGCTACCGAGGTAGGTGACGAACAGCATCTCGAGTATCTCTATGTGCTGACGGTGGCGGACCTTACCGGCACCAACCCGAAACTGTGGAATTCGTGGAAGGCTTCGTTGTTCGAGGAGCTGTTCCTGCTGACCCGCCGCGCGCTGCGCCGCGGCCTGGGCAACCCGATTGACCGCGACACGCTGATAAACGAAACACAGAGCGAGGCTCTGCAGCTTCTGGCAGAGCTGGAAGTTGACCGGGAAAAATCACAAGCAGTCTGGACGCACCTGCCGGATGGCTATTTCCTGCGTCATTCGCCACAGGAAATTGCGTGGCACACGCAACTTCTGGCGAGTCACACCGCTGACCAGCCGCTGGTGGCAGTTGACGCTACGCCAACCCGTGGTGGCACCAGCCTTTTCGTTTACTCGCCTGACCGCATGCATACCTTTGCCATGACTACCGCGGTACTGGACGAAATGGGATTTAACATTATCGACGCCCGCATCAGCCGCAGCCGGGACAGCGCCAGCATCGAAGCATTTCGCGTAACCGAAGCCAGTGGCGAGGCCCTGATCGACGCAGACCGTGCCGCGGCACTCACAACTGCCATCAGCCGCGAACTGAACGCCGATGCCCCCGGCCAGCCCGGCGTCACCCGCCGGGCGCCACGCCAGGTGCGAATGTTCAGCACGCCTACCCGGATCAACTTCAGCGATGATCAACACAATCGCCGCACCATGATGGAGCTGACTGCCGGCGACCGTCCGGGCCTGTTATCACAAGTCGGCGACGTATTCCGCCGCTACGACATCGTTATCGAGACCGCGAAGATCACAACCGTGGGCGAGCGTGCCGAAGACGTCTTTTACATCACCGATGCCACAGGCAACGCGCTTTCCGGCGCACAGTGCGAGCAGCTCAATAGCGAGTTGCTCGAGTCGCTGGACCAGCAGTGAATCCGGATCTCGACCGGCTCCACCCCTACCCGTTTACCAGACTTGATGCGCTGCGCGCGTCACTGCAGCCACCACCGCAGCTGGATTTCATCAGCCTGGCAATAGGCGAACCCCGCCACGCGGCTCCCGGGTTCGTGGTCGAGGCGTTGTCCCGGGCCGGTGAAGATCTGGGCACCTATCCACAGTCGGCGGGCCTGCCCGGCTTGCGCGCAGCCTGCGCACGCTGGCTTGAACGACGCTTCGAGCTTGCCGCCGGCAGCGTCGATGCCGCAACCAGCGTGCTGCCGCTCAGTGGCACGCGCGAGGGGCTGTTTGCACTGGCCCAGGCCGTTATTGATCGCAGCACAAACCCCACCGTGCTAATGCCCAACCCGTTCTATCAGATTTATGAGGGTGCGGCGCTGATGGCCGGCGCCGAGCCCGTGTACGTCAATGCCACTGCGGCCAGCGGTTTCCTGCCAGACCTGGAGGCGGTGACGCAGGAGCAGTGGCGGCGTTGCCAGCTGCTGTACCTGTGTTCACCCGGTAACCCGACCGGCGCAGTGACAGGCCTGGACTACCTGGAGCGCGTGCTGGCACTGGCCGATCGATATGGCTTTGTCGTCGCGGCCGATGAATGCTACGCCGAAATATATCGTGATGAACATGAACCACCGCCGTCGCTGCTGCAGGCCTGCGTACAAACTGGCCGTGATGGTTTCGACAACTGCGTTGTGTTCCATTCACTGTCGAAGCGCTCCAACGTGCCGGGTATGCGCTCCGGTTTTGTCGCCGGCGACCCGCGCATCATCGAAAAATTCCGCCTTTACCGCAGCTATCACGGGTGCGCCATGCCGATCCATCACCAGCAGGCGAGCATTGCGGCATGGAATGACGACCAACATGTAACAGCCAATCGCGCGCTTTACCGCGCAAAGTTCAACAGCGCGGGGCGGCGCATCGCGGCAACGCTGGGCTGTGCGCTGCCGGCTGCCGCCTTTTACCTGTGGGCCCCGGCCCCCGGTGGCGACGACGAACAATTCGCATCGCAGCTCTACAGCAAGCAGAATGTGCTGGCCCTGCCCGGCAGCTACCTCGCCCGCGAAACGACAGGTGGCAACCCCGGCAAGGGCATGGTGCGGCTGTCACTCGTGGCAACCGGGGCCGACTGCGACGCCGCAGCGGATCGCATAGAAGCGCTCGTCTCAGGAGCTTGAACCACTATGAATAATATCTCGCAACTAATTGATTCAGCATGGGAGATGGGCAGCGAGCTGACGCCTGAAACCGTCGGGAGCGAGCTGCTCGCTGCCGTCGGTGAGGCTCTCGACGAACTCGACCGCGGCGCCGTCAGGGTGGCTGAACCGGATGGCGATGGCTGGCGCGTCAACCAGTGGCTGAAGAAGGCCGTACTGCTGTCGTTCCGGCTGTTTCCCAACCGGCGGATGGATGCCGGCTACACCCGCTTTTACGACAAGGTACCGCTGAAGTACACCCAGCACGATGAGGCCCGGTTCCGCGACGATGGCACCCGCGTGGTACCACCGGCCGTGGTGCGCCGCGGCGCCTACATCGCCCCGGATGTAGTGCTGATGCCCAGCTACGTCAACATCGGTGCCTACGTCGACAGCGGTTCCATGGTTGATACCTGGGCCACCGTGGGTTCGTGCGCACAGATCGGCAGGAATGTGCACATTTCCGGTGGCGCCGGCATTGGCGGGGTGCTGGAACCGTTGCAGGCCAATCCGACCATTATTGAAGACGACTGCTTCATCGGCGCGCGCTCGGAGGTTGTCGAAGGTGTAATTGTCGAGCGCGGCGCGGTGCTGTCAATGGGTGTATTCATCGGCCAGAGCACACGCATTTACGATCGCGAGCGAGACGAAGTCACTTACGGCCGGGTGCCGGCCGGTGCCGTAGTCGTGCCGGGCAGCCTGCCCGCAGACAACGGCCGCTACAGCCTCGCGTGCGCGGTGATCGTCAAGCGCGTCGATGCAAAAACCCGCGCCAAGGTTGGGCTAAACGAGTTACTGCGCGGTATTCGATGAGCGACGTCGTCGACCTCAGCCGCGAACTGATCCGTCGTCGTTCTGTTACGCCGGCTGATGACGGCTGCCAGCAACTCATTGCCGACCGTCTCGACGCGCTGGGCTTCGTTATCGAGGATATGCCATTCGGCGAAGTAACTAACCTGTGGGCGCGGCGTGGCAATGTCCGCCCCGTATTCTGCTTTGCCGGCCACACTGATGTGGTGCCGTCCGGCCCGCTTGAGGAGTGGCACAGCGACCCGTTCGAACCAACGCTTCGTGACGGCCTGCTGTACGGTCGTGGTGCGGCCGATATGAAAGGCAGCATCGCCGCCATGCTGGTGGCGACCGAGGCATTTGTTAGCAGCAACCCCGGCCACGACGGCTCGATCGCATTCCTGATTACCAGCGACGAAGAAGGCATTGCCGACGACGGTACAAAGCGCGTCATGGAGACCCTGACCGCGCGTGAAGAATGGATTGATTTCTGCCTGGTTGGCGAACCGACCAGCAACCGCAGCGTCGGCGACACGGTGCGTATCGGGCGGCGTGGGTCCCTGCACGGCAAGCTGACCCTGCGCGGCGTGCAGGGTCATATCGCCTATCCCGACCAGGCCGACAACCCGATACACCGGCTGGCCCCGGCGCTGACCGAACTTTGCACGGAACAGTGGGATGAAGGTAATGAACATTTTCCGCGCACCACGCTGCAGGTTTCCAACCTGCGCTCCGGCACCGGCGCCGACAATGTGATACCCGGCGTGCTGGAAGCACTGTTCAACTTTCGCTTTTCCACCGCCGTTACCGTTGATCAACTAAGACAGCGTGTCCACGCAATCCTCGACCGCCACAAGTTGAACTACAAAATCGACTGGCGCGTTGGCGGCCATCCGTTTCTGACCGAACACGGTCGCCTGATCGATGCGGTACGCGCCGCCATCCGCGGGCGCACCGGCAATGACACCGAGCTGTCGACTGCCGGCGGCACCAGCGACGGCCGCTTTATCGCGCCGAGCGGCGCCGAAGTGGTCGAACTGGGCCCGGTTAACGCCAGCATCCACCGTATCGACGAGCATGTCGATACTGCAGAGCTCGACACGCTTGCAGCTCTTTACGAAGACATCCTGGGCAAGCTGCTTTAATTACAGAACGCTGGATCGCTGCCACACGGCGCGCCGTTTCGTATCCAGTTCAGCAGCGTGTTGAATCTTGTCTTCCCTGAAGCATTGCCGCGATCCAGCACGATACCGCCACCATGCTGTAGTGCAGTCGGCTTGGTCAGCAGCAGACTGTTCTCCGGCTCGATGAGATTTACCCGTTCCAGCACATCCCGGTAAAGCCCGGGATTGGTGTCATCAAAAAACACCGCCATGCCGGGAAATTCCATTCCGGGCCGGTGGCATGACACGCAGCTGCGCCCGCTGCCCGGATCCGCCAGCACGGTGCGGATATCGGCCGCGAATGTCAGCTCTTCAGGCGCAGGACGCAGCATGCTGTCGACGGTCAGCGTTACCTCCGATGACGCGCTGCCCATCGCATTGCTTGCTGAGAGCGTCAGTACATACTGACCATCGGTATCAGTGGAAAGCGTGGTAACGGGGCTGGCAGCGTTGGCCAGGCTGGATTGAGCACCAACCGGGGATTCGCTGATGGCCCAGGAAAAGCTGTCGGCGAGCAGGCTGGCTGAAGCATCCTGGACTGCCGGTGAAGTCACCGTACGGTCAGCTCCGCCAAGCGGCACCGGGCGTCCCGGCCGAACCACGTTGCCACCCTGATCCAGCACGTCGAAACCCGCCAGGAAACTGGCGAGAAACGTTGGCGGACCGGACGGGTTACGCCAGAAGGCTGTGTAATTTAGCAGCGACAGCGGCATATTGGCGCGACGGTAGACGCGATCGATAATCTCGTCGTTGTAGCTGATAAATTTTTCGTAACTGCTGAAATTTATCGCGTTGCCCAGCGGCACGCCGTCTACTACGGCGGCTGGAGCATAAAGCTCACCGGCATTTGTGCCACGAATCGCGTGGCACTCGATACAGTGGGGCAAGACCACTTCACGGTAAAGCAACTCGACACCGTCCGGACGATTTGCACCGCGTCGCCAGCCTTCAGGTACAAAATCGGCATCGTAGGAGCCGGCAGAAAAATTATCGTAAGGCCCGGCCACCAGCTCGATGGCGAAATCAGCGTTCCATTTCGCCACTTCATCCTCGGAACGAGCACCGATCTCTACGAACTGCTGGTGCACCAGTTGATTGATGATCTTGATCTGGCCCTGCTGCATTTCTTCTTCGGACTCTGAGAATTCGAAAGTAGTCGGCTCAAGAATGTTCATCTTCAACGATTTCAGCGAGTCGAGAGGAAAGCTGCCATCGGTGTTCAGGGGCAGAGCTTTACCGCCATGACACGCGAAACACACGGTAGGCATGGATTTTTCGCCGCGCCCATCAGCATTGAGAAAAGTCCGCCGCGCTTGACGCCCGTTCGCTTCGGGCGGGCCAAAGGTGAACATCTTCACGATTCTGTCAGAGGAGGGGTCAGTCGGATTAACCGGGCTGAATTCTATTGCGTTGGTGGAAAACAGGAAGTCCCGGTCCGGCTCCTGCGCCGCCTGCAGGTTGAGCGGACCGTATCGGGTGGCATCCCCCGGCGTAGCCTGCACCACATAATTGTCAACGAATACCGCAATACCACCGTCGGCGCGCTGGCGAGCGTACATATCGCGGCCGTAGCCGAGATCTTTGGTATCGCGGAATGTGGCGTGGGCGGATACGCCGTTATCAAATCCGTTGACGGCCTTCCAGGCAGCCAGGGTGGTGCGTCGTTCGAACGGGTCGACTGCGTCATAGTACGCCTGCGCATACTCCTCTGACGAGATTCGGCTCTGGCCATCGACCGTCTGGGTGTTATCGAACAGCAGAAAATTGTCCGGCTCTACTGTTGCGTCGACGGTCGGCGGCGGAGGCACAATATCCTTGTCGCCGCCCGACCCGCTGGGGCAGCCGCCCAGCCCGACCACGCCAAGCATGAACACAACGCTATGGGTTATCCGCCGGTACATCTAAAACCTCAGCAGCAAGCTGGCATTGAATGACGACACGTTATATTCATTGGCGACCGCATTGACCCTTATGTGCGCTGCCGAAACATCCAGCGCAACGCGTCTGCCCAGTGGCTTGTTAATGCCGAGCACGAGCATGTTGACGTTTGCCGGCAGGCGATAGGCGAGCCAGCTGCCGCAATAGGCTTTATTGAAAGCCTCATCCGGCTCGATCGCGGCCGCCTGCGCTACCAGGTTGAAAATATCGAGTGCCGGCGCACCATTGCAGAAGGAATCCTGGGATGTCGACCAGACATCGCCGTGTATGTAGCTGTAGGTACCATAGAAAGCCCAGCCGGTCCGGTTGGTGTAGTCGGCATTGGCAAATACACGTGCCCGTTTCTGATCGAAAACTATTCCGTCGGATACTTCGCGCTGGTACTCGAAACCGACCGTAGCCAGTACCCTGTCGGTAAGTCGCCTGGATACCAGCAGCTGGCTGCTGTATGCAGTGACATCTCGCTGCTCCACATCGTATTCCTTCAGGCGAATACTGGTATTGAACTGATAAAAGGGGGCGAACAGGCCCATCCGGTGCTGCCAGCGGTACACAAACTGCGCACCGGCAGCCACATGACTGAGGCCGTCGACGTAGCGGACGAACTCTGATTCGACAAAGGCGCGCAACGTGAGCACCTGCTCAACCGAAATCTCACGGATATAAGATGCTGCAAAGCTGCCGCGCAGCATCTTGTCATCGACGATGTCGCGCTCGCGTTCGGCCCGGCCGATATTGTCGTCATACACCGTCGATACTTCCGCATCGAACAACCACTGGGTCTCAACCTCATTCTCGGCATAAACCGCAGGCACCAGCAGCAGGCCGGCAAGTAACAGCGATACTGGATTCCAGTGGCACCTCATCGTTGCACACGCCCTGCTACACGGGCCAGCAGCAACAACAGCAGTGCTGACAGGAATAACAGCCCCAACGTGCCGCTGCCACGCGGCCCGCTGGTCGGCGGCGGGTTTGCCTGCTGCGGCGTGTTGACCGAGCCGGGCACCGTTGGCCTGACGGCAACACCACCCGGGTCGCGGATGACCCCGTCGGCCACGCCGTCGGCGTCATTCGGGCCACCGTCGGTCAGCACCAGCTGGACACAGTCGGTAAAAATCTGCAGCCCCGGCTGGTAAGCACTATCGCCTGGCGCGGGGCACTCGCCATCAACACTGCGGGCCGAGCCGATCGTATCGGTGCCGTTTTCGACAAACGTTGACCAGACGCCGCCGGAGAACTTCCGATAGCTGGCATCGATGGGCACCGCAATGGTTTGCGGCAATACTACTGAAGCCGCAGGCTGAGCCAGCGAAAGGCCGCGTACTTCAAAGTCATGCACGCTACCGATCATTGTGAATTCGTCGTCCGGTACCGGCTGCCCGGCCGCATCCGTTACGTCGACGGTGCTGATCCGTGCGCCACCGACCTGCGCCGCAATCGCAAAATCGCCGAGCGCGAGCGTAGTGCCGGGACTGGTGCGCAACAGTCGGGAATAGCGATCCGACGTCCTGCCGTTGAGCAGAGTCGGATCGTCAACCGGGTCGAGAAAATCGGGCAGGCCATCGCCGTCACTGTCCCCCAGCCCCTCGTCCCGGTCTTCGATGCCATCACCGTCGGTATCGGCGCCCTCAACCAGTTCCGGCCTGGTTGCCGCAACAACAATGACAGCCGACGCGACAGTCCGGGCAAGCCCGTCATCGACCGTAACGCCGACGACGAAATTGCCCGGGCCGGAAATTTCCGGATCGAAGGTGTACTGGCTGCCCGATACCACACCGCCGAGCTCGCTGGCCGTCGCCGTCCAGTCAAATGTCAGCTCGTCGCCATTGGGATCGGTGGCAATTGCCGAAATAATTACCGGCCCCTTGTCCAGGTAGACGACCTTGCCAAAAATTATTTCGAACCATCCTTCCAACTGCATGGCAACAAAGCTCACTGCAGGAGCGATGTTCTGCTCAACGATCGCAACGGAGTGCGTCACCGCGCTGCTGAGCGCGACATTGTCGCTGTTACGGGTCAGCGTGACGCTGAAGGTCTCGGTACCCTCCGCAACGCCATCATCATTAACCGTAACTGAAATCAGACCCGATCTGCCGCTGTTGATGACCAGCGTACCGTCGGCAAGATCATGGTCAGCTGCATCTGCCGTCGTGGCCGTTACAGCGTAATCAAGTGTCACCGGATACACGGGCGCATCACCATTGAGCGTCACCGGTATTGAAATGACCCGGCCCTCACCAGTGACCGTCGCACCAGCCAGCGTAACCAGTGGCAACACGTCCAGTTGCTGCGTCTCTGTCGCAATATTGGGCACAGTGGCCAGATCGGCCGCCGACAGCTCGATCAGATACCGTCCCGGCCGGTATGGACCGGTCGGATCAGGAGTCACTGCCACCGGTCCGTCCTTGAAGTCGTTCGCAGCGGCGCCGAGGTCTACGTCGGTGACATAGCCGGTCGCAACAACCGTAAGGTCGCTGGCGGTGATTTCCGGCGCGACGGTGTCCACCAGGATCGCGCCGCAGCTCGTATCCCCGTCCATATCGCACAATGCGAATTCCTCGGCGTTGGTCAGGCCATCGCCGTCGCTATCGAGCGCGCCATCCGACGCATCACGCGGATCCAGCCCATTCGCTACTTCGGCAATATCGCCCACGCCGTCATTGTCATCATCCGGATCGCAGGTATCGCCGAGTTCATCCAGATCGAAATCCTCCTGGTCAGCGTTAGCATCGTTCGGGCAGTTATCATCGTAGTCAGCGACGAGGTCCGCATCAGTGTCGAGCAGCTCGACGGTAATATTCAGCAACTGACTCTGCAGCAGGGAGCCATCTTCGCCGCCATCCTGCACCTGCAGCGTTACGCTGTATTGTCCCGCGGTGTTTTCTCCGGGTGTCCAGTTAACGAGCCCGACGCTGGAGACTTCCATGCCGGCAGGAATTGATCCTGCCAGGCTCCAGGTGATTGCTCCGGAACCATCGTTGGCGTCATCAACATCGTCAAGATTGCTGCCGGCATCGACGCTTAGCAGGCTCAGTTCTGTCACTTGCTGATCAGCAAACCCTGTTAATACCGGCTGATCATTTACCGCAGTAACCTCCACCGTAATCTGCGCCGGGTTTGAATTGAAAAGCCCTGCGCTCGCGGTGAACTGGAAGCCGTCGGTGCCGAAAAAATCCGCATCCGGCGTATAAGTCACGTTCGGTGGCGTACCGACGAGAGTGCCATTCGCGGGGCCGGAATTCTCGACAATTGAAAATCCGGAAATGGGCGGGGTATTTGGATCGACCAGCTGTGCGGTCAACACGATGGGTAGCTGATTATCCTCCGCTACCGTCAGCGCCTCCTGTGCTTGTGCCAATGGTGGCGCCACATCTGTCACGTCAATCATAACCGTGGCCGAGTCAGAATCAACAATTCCATCATTGACGATGAAATCAAAGCTATCGCCACCCGCGAAGCCGGGATTGGGCGTATACACAACCGCAGGAATTGCGCTGACATCGAGCATGCCATTTGCCGGTTGCCGGATAACGGAGAATGAAAACACCTGGTTAACGTCATCGATGTCCTGCCCCGCCAACACGACATTTACCGATGAGTTTTCCAGCACCGAAACATCCTGGGCTGAGGCAACCGGCGCGTCATTGACAGGATTCACGGTTATAGAAACGGAGGCGGGACTGCTGCTGCCAATGTCGTTAGCTTCGAAAGCGAACTGGTCATCGCCATTGAAATTCAGGTTCGGCGTGTAAAAAAGGTTTGGCGGCGTGCCGGACAGGACGCCGTTCGCTGGTCCCGAGGTAACAACAAAACCCGTCACACCGTCGGAATTTTGCGCCGTCAGCGTAATTGGCGCCGAATCCTGTGGATCCTCATTGAGCGAGACACTTTGTGGCGTTGCAACCGGGCAGGAATCTGTAGTGAACTCCGGGGCATTTCCTTCTGCTGATCCTGCGCTGGACATACCATCCAACCGGAACTGATACGTGGTACCGCACTTCAGAGTGGGGCTGGCGAGGTTTGCGTTCGCTGACTGTGACTCGAGGCCGCCACCCGTGTTGGCGGCATCAAAGTTAGCCGCAATGGTGTTGTCGAACGCCAAATTCTCGCCGTATGCGAATTCGTAGATGGCGTTATTCCCGCCATTGGTATTGAGCGTGCCGTTGAGAGTTGCGCTGTTTTTGCCGACCCCCGTCGCCGGCAACGTCGTAACCGTCGGTGCAGCTTCCAGGAGCGCCGTTGCATCGCGCCACGCTCGCACCAGCGCGATCAGGGACGAGTCCAGCAAGCCACCAATGCAGTCGGGTGGCATCGGTTCAAGCGCCGGGTTGAAGCCAGGGTCATCAGGATCAATGCGCCTCAAAACAGTCGCGATCGATACCTTTGCCGTGTTGAAATCCGTGTAGTTGCTGGAATCAGCGAAGTAACAAGGTGCGGTGCTGGCATGGCACGCTGTACAGTTAGGCGCGAACACCTGATCGCTAACGCCTTCCGTGCCGTTCCAGGTAACGGTTGCCGAAAGAGCGAGTGGTACGCAATATAGGGCCAGCGCAAAAAGCACACGCCGCAGCCAAGCCACGTAACACGACATCACCCGGTCCCCATCCTTTCAGTTCTTGTTGCGGAGGCAGCTATTATCAATCCAGCATAGACGAGTGCGCTGCACCATTCCATAAACAATTTTGCTGGTTACATTTATCGGTTGTTTTTGATGACTACGGCGTACTACTCTTGCGCGATACCTGTTGCGATGGCGTGATCAGCTACAGGCACTACTTATAACTACAAAAGGAATCAGGATGGATCGAGATAAGTTTGCCGGCCGCAGGGCTTTCATGGACCAGGCGCTGCGCAGCGGGGCGTGGACGCTGGCTGCAGCCAGCGGCCTGCTCACGCCTCTCATGGCCGCGGCAAAAAAAGCAAGGGTGCTGCCACCCGGCCGATCCATCTATGACATGCGCGGCGAAGTTCTGGTTGATGGCGAGCCCGCAACAATGGAGACACTTATCACGGCCACTTCAGTGATTGTGACCGGCTCAGACAGCTTTATTGAGTTCAAGGTTGGCAAAGATGCGCACCATGTACGTGAAAACAGCCGGCTGGAATTATCCGGCAGCGGCATGGTAGAGGACGCAATGCGTGTGGTTGCCGGCAAAGTGCTTGCGGTATTCGGGCGGAGAAAGCGCAAGGAGAGTTACACGATTCAAACCACCACGGCGGTAATCGGTATACGTGGTACCGGTATCTATATCGAGGCGGATCCTGACGTCAGTTACATCTGTACCTGTTACGGCACCGTCGACCTGGTTGCCCGCGCAGACGAAAACGTGAAAGAACGACTTAAGACCAAACACCACGACGCGCCCAAGTACGTCTACAGCGATACCTATGGCGGGAAGCTGATCGAACCGGCACCGTTCAAGGATCACACTGACCAGGAACTCATGCTGCTGGAGGAGATAGTTGGCCGAACGCCGCCGTTTTCCTCCCTGCTTGATCCCTACAGTACGCCGCGTCGCGACGGATACCGGATGTGAGCTGCGCGCCGCCGGCAACGGGCTAAACAACATATGCGGACCAGGCGTCTTGCAAAAAGCCTGATTAACCTGGCCATCATCGTTCCGCTTTTGCTAAACGCTACGCCCGCGTTTCGCCTGCCCTTTATTGAGACACTGGAACGAAATGTCGCTGACATAAGGCTGCGGGCGACCCTGCCCGGCTACATCGACGATCGCATTGTGATTGCAGACATCGACGAAGCCAGCCTGGCCGCAATCGGACGCTGGCCCTGGAACCGGGACAAACTGGGCTCGCTCGTCGATACCTTGTTCGATCACTACGGCATCCTCGTGCTGGGGTTCGATGTGCTGTTTGCCGAACCGGACGAAAGTGTCGCTCTCGACGTGCTGGATTCGCTGGACCGCAGCCCGGCGGGCGGCCTCGACGAGTACCAGGCAGTCGCCCGCCTGCTTAAACGTCAGTACGAATTTGACCGGCAGTTTGCGTCGTCGCTTGCAGACAGAAACGTTGTACTGGGATATGTATTCCAGCAGGACGAGCCGGTAGCCCGGAATGTGCTGCCCGACCCGATGGCAAACATCGATGGTGCCCTTCTTGACCGGCTCGAACTGTTCACACCCGCAGGCTTTACCGGCAACCTGGAAGCACTCCAGTCCAAGGCAGCATCCGCCGGGTTTTTTGACAACCCGGATTTCGACGTCGACGGGATGGTCCGACGCGCACCCATTATCCAGGCATACGGCACTGCCCTTTACCCATCCCTTGCGCTGGCAGTAACGCGCGCCGCCCTCGATGACCCACCCATTAACCTGGCGGTTTTCGACGATGGCGCCTACGCAGCTATCGAGCAGCTGCAGGTCGGCAGTCTGCTTATTCCGCTGGACGCCTCGGGGTCGGTGACGGTGCCGTATCTCGGCAACCAGGGCAGCTTCCCCTACTATTCCATCGCCGCCATCCTCGACAAGTCACTGCCAAAAGATGCGCTGGAAGGACGCGTTGTGCTGGTGGGGGCAACTGCGCCGGGACTTGTGGACTTGCGCACGACACCACTGTCAAACGCCTACCCCGGGGTGGAAGTTCACGCGAACATCATCAGCGGCATTCTCGATAGCCGTATTCCGATGCAACCGGCGTGGGTAATCGCGCTGGAACTGATTTTGCTGCTGTTACTGGCAATTACCATGCTGGTTGTACCGCAGTGGCTGGGACCAAAATCGATTATTGCGCTCATCGCCGGCATAGCCGCCGTAGTCGTGGCGGGAAATTTTTACGCCTGGAACACCGGCCTTATCCTGCCGCTGGCCAGCCCGCTGTTGATGTTGCTGGGCGTGTTCATGGTCAACATGTGCTGGGGTTACCTGGTCGAGCACCGCAACCGGCGGTCAATCAAGAAATTATTCGGCCGCTACATACCGCCGGCAGTCGTCGATGAAATGGCGGTACAGCCCGACTCCATTTCGATGGAAGGACAGGCGCGTGACATGACCGTGTTGTTTGCCGATGTACGCGGCTTTACCTCGATATCCGAGGGACTGCAGCCAAAAGAGCTGACTTCACTGATGAATGAGCTGCTGACGCCCCTGACTCGTGTCATTCATGACCATGGCGGCACGATCGACAAGTACATGGGTGATGCCGTGATGGCATTCTGGGGCGCACCGCTGGAAAAACCGGACCACGCCCATGACGGCGTCAAGGCTGCGCACGCGATGATCGCCAGCCTGAATGAACTCAACAGCGAATTTGCCAGACGCGGCTGGCCGGAAATCAAGCTTGGTGTCGGCGTCAACAGCGGCGTAATGAATGTCGGAAATATGGGCTCGGAGTTTCGCATGGCCTACACGGTGCTTGGCGATGCTGTAAACCTCGGCTCACGACTAGAGGGGTTGACCAAGCAATACGGGGTGCCGGTAATTGCCAGCGAGAACACAAAGAAAGCCACCCCGGCCTACCGCTTCATGGAACTTGACCGAGTGAGAGTAAAGGGACGTGACGAGCCGGTGAGCATCCACGAACCGATCGCTCCCCGCGACGAACTTACTGATGAACAGAATGACTTTATCGAACGCTTTCACAAGGCGATCAGCCATTACCATGAGCAGAACTGGAAGGATGCCGGAAAAATACTGCATGGGCTGGCAGCGGACGCAGAAAAACCAGGCCGGGCGGACTGGCACCTGTTTCTGTACCTGGAATACCTGCGGCGTATCGAAGACTACAAGAACTCGCCGCCGCCCGATGACTGGAACGGCGTACACACGCACAAGTCAAAATAGCTGCACTGTCAGTCGGGGTAAGTCTTGCGAATGTAGTTAACCGAGCGGGTGATCAGCTGCACCAGTACCTTCTGATCGATATCGTCCAGTTTTTTCACGTACAGGCAGGATTTGCCGGTCTTGTACCTGCCAAGCTTTTTCATCAGCGCGTCGTAGCTTGAAAAGCCGGCCATGATGTACAGCGTCAATGCCTGCTTACGCGGTGAAAAGCCAGTCTGGAACCAGTCGCCCTCACGGCCACTGGCATACTTGTAATGATAACTACCATAGCCGACCATGCTGTCGCCCCACATGACCGGTTTTTCGCCGGTAATTTCGCGCATCAGCTTCGCGACTGCCTTGCAATCCCGACGGCGCTGCTCGTCTTCGATGGAATTGAGAAATTTTGCCACGCTTAGCTTGCCTGGCCTGGTTTTTGGTTCAGCCATCCGCTCTTTCTCCTTCCCGCAACATTAAGGCCGCAATTTCTTTTACCAGCTTGGCTGCAACCGCCGCAGTCATGTCGTGCACGTCGCGGCGTGGATTGTATTCGACTATATCGGCGCCGACCACCGGCGCACGCTGTTTTTGCAGCACGGTCAGCACATCACGCATGCTAAGTCCGCCGGGCTCATGATGGGAGACGCCCGGTGCAAACGCCGGGTCCAGTGCATCCAGGTCGATAGAAATATACAGCGGCCCGCGCAGCATCGGCGCAAAACCTTCAGCGTCAAAACCCGCTGCGACGTGGGACTCGACGCCGAAACGGCGCGCCTGCTCACGCAGGTGTGCGTTTTGTGCTCGTATTCCAACCTGCACCAGCCGGGTTGCCAGCCCCTCCTCCATAACCCGGGCAAACGGACTGGCGTGCGAATACCGGTTGCCTTCGTATTCGTCGTAGAGATCGGGATGGGCATCGAAATGCAGTATTTCGACAGCGCCGTGCACTGCGACGATGGCGCGTAGCGCCGGGTAGGAAATCGCATGATCGCCGCCGAGCAGCAACGGGCGTACGCCGCGGCTGGCCCTCTGCCTGACCGGCTGCTCAATTGATGCCAGCCAGTCGTCTGCGGGTGCAATTTCCAGGTCTCCGTCGTCGCGAAAACCCGAGCGACCGGCAAGATCAGTGCCACATTCGGCGGTCAGTCCCGAGGCGCCGTTGAACAGGCTCTTTCTTATAGCAGCCGGCGCAAGCGCCGGTCCGCGCATAAAACTGGAATTCTCATCGCTCGGCACGCCCAGCAGTACCACGCTGTTGGCCGCGGTCATGGTTCAATAACCAGAAATACCACCGGCCACATCGGCTCGAATAATCGAATACATCAGCGCGTCGGTGGGTTGCTGTCGAAGCAGCAGCCTGGAACGTGCCACGCCTTCATAAACCGCGCCAACCTTTTCCGCCACCCGGATGCTGCGCTGGTTATCGACCGCGATGACCAGCTCGAGGCGTAACAGATCGGTGTTGGCAAAAGTCCATTGCGTAACCAGTTCGACGGCATGTGCGGCAATGCCGCGACCAGTTGCGCTGCTGCGCACCCAGTAGCCGAGGTTTGCCAGACGGTATTCCCGATTTACCTGGTTGATACCGCAGCCACCCAGGTAGCCGCCGTCGGGGCCGGTAATGGCAAATTCATAGGCCGTCCCCCTGTCGCGGCAGCTCTCCTGCTCGACCAGCCAGTTCAATGCGTCATGCACGGAGTAGCTGGACTGACACCATGGCATCCAGCGGCTCATCTGCTCGATAGATTCACTGATGGCTGCGTAGACATCGTGCGCGTCGCTCACCCGGTAGGGGCGAATAGCAATTGAATGCATCAACGCACTGACGGCCATTTTTCTATCCAGGCCGGCGCAGGCTGTTGGCGACGCCAGCCAGGCCGAGCGCGACGCACCACACCAGCACCCAGGCCGGCATGCTCAGGCCGAGGAATTGCCACACTACTTCAGCGCATTCACCAGAGCCGACAAAAACTTTCTTCAGGACATCTGCAAGCGGGAAAGTATCCAGCATGTAATCCAGACTGGGGCCACATGCCGGAACCTGGTCCGGTGGCAAATTCTGGATCCACACGTGGCGCGCAGCTACCGCCGCACCGAACCCGCCCGCAAGAAAAAACAGCACCGCATAAATGTAGCGGCCCCAGCCTGCAGATCGATGGATGAACGCGACCAGGAAGACTATGCCAAGGGCAATTACCGCAATGCGCTGGAACACGCACAAGGGGCAGGGATCGAGGCCGACGACGTGCTGGAAATACAGCGCACAGGCCATCAGGCCGGCACACGTCAGCGCACCACCGAGATTCACTTGCCTGGCTGACAGTGGAAGCATGCTTTCTCCGCAATGGGTAAACGACTATTGGAGCAAACTTGCCGTTGGCGCTGCAAGTTCAGGGTTTTTTCCAGGCTACCTCGTCGCGCAGGTAAACAGGAATTGCCTGTTCCGGGCGCACCAGGTCGCCACGCTGCAGCAGCGATACCGCCAGACGTGCGATCACGCCGGCTCGCGGCAACAGCTCGTCGTCGACCCCGGTCAGGTTTTTTTCCAGGCGCTGCTTCATCTGCGGATAGGCCGACCAGCCCGAGCCTGCCGCAAAGGCCGGCCCGGCAAGCAGCACTGTCTCGGGCGCGCCAAGTGACTCCTTGCTGCCGGATTGCGCAATGTTGGCCTGTTCGAACAAGGACCAGTAAACCTCGCCCATCCGCGCATCCATACAAACCAGCACGCGCTCCTGTCGATGTTTTTCTGCTGCCGCCAACGCGACGGCAGCAAGGTCTGACACGGCAATTACCGGCAAACCGGCGGCGAAGGAAATGCCCTGGGTAACCCCGGCGGCGATGCGGACGCCGGTGAATGCTCCCGGACCGCGACCGAAAGCAACTGCATCCAGCTGGCTGACCGCAAGCCCTGCCGATGTCAGCAGGTGCTCAATCATGGGCAGGATAAGTTGACCATGCTGTCGCGGTGCAATCTCGAATCGCTCGCTGATTTCACCATCGATATTGAGGGCGGCCGAACAGGCGTCGGTCGCGGTGTCGAGCGCCAGAATCTTCATGCGGGTGCGGTCAGCTCGAATGCCTGTCGCTCATTATAAAAGTCGCAGGCATTGTCCAGCGCATCGGTAAGCGGCATCGGAGGCAGTGAGCGCAGAAATACGCGCCCGTAGTTGCGCGTGCGCAGCCTCGGGTCGCACAGCATTGCAACACCGTAGTCATCATGGTCCCGTACCAATCTGCCAACCCCCTGCTTCAGGCTCAGCACGGCCTGCGGCAGCTGGTATTCAGCGAAGGGATTACCGCCGGCCCGCCGTATTGCTTCCAGACGCGCCTGCATCAGCGGATCACCGGGCGAAGCGAACGGCAGCTTGTCGATGATGACCAGTCGCAGGGCCGCACCGCGGACATCGACACCTTCCCAGAAACTCGAGGTTCCCAGCAGCACGGCATGGCCATGGTCACGAAATTGGTCGAGCAGGGCCTCGCGCGGCGCCTCACCCTGCACAAGCAGCGGGTACGGCAGGTCTGCCTGGCGCAATAGTCCCGCCGCTTCATTGAGCGCGCGGTAGCTGGTAAACAGCAGGAAAGCGCCGCCGCCTGCTGCAGCCAGCAGCTTGATTGCAATGTTGCACAGCTGCTCCGTATACCCGGGATCGTTGGGCATCGGTAAGTCATTTGGAAGGAATAACAACGTATTACGCTCGTAATCGAAGGGGCTGTCGAGCTTCAG
The DNA here is from genome assembly GCA_013003425.1 of Gammaproteobacteria bacterium. Classification (NCBI taxonomy): domain Bacteria; kingdom Pseudomonadati; phylum Pseudomonadota; class Gammaproteobacteria; species Gammaproteobacteria bacterium. The sequence continues at coordinate 106,675 of JABDJB010000006.1, forward strand.
CACATCAGCATCGCTTACCCCGATGCGACCGAGGAAGTGACCGAAGTCATCCTCCACCGCCAGGGTGGCGGAAGTGAATACCCAGCTCCGGGCATGGCGCTCGACCAGTTCGCCAAGTCGCTCCGCGACATCGAACGGGGTCAGATGCAGGCTGAAGCCACGCCGGTGGACATCCAGCCAGCGCAGCCCGTCGGGACTTTCCTCGCTGTCATCGCAGAACTGTGCCAGCCGCTCCTTAAGATCACGCGCACGCTCGCGACAATTTTCCAGGCCGGCACTGGTATCGGCCAGCGGCGCCAGCGTGTCATCGAAGTTATCGAGGCTCTTCCTTAGCGTTGTGAGCGCCGATTGCGTGCCAGGCCCGGTCTCAGTCCAGTTCTGCCGCCCGGACAGGCGCGCGAATGAGGCGGCAAGTTCCCGCATTGACTGATCCAGCTGGTCGCCCGGCTTGCGCCACTCGGGCTCCACCTGTCCTGCGTTTATCAGCTCGGCAATCGAATCCTTGACCAGGTTGCTGATTTGTCGACCGCTGACCGTCACGCCGAAAAAGTTGGCCGCGACCTCGGGTACCTGGTGCGCTTCATCGATGATGCACGCATCGGCGCCAGGCAACAGCTCACCGAAGCCCTCTTCCTTCAGCGCAAAGTCTGCCAGCAGCAGATGATGATTGACGATGACTATATGGGCATCCTGCGCGGTACGACGCGCCTTGACGACATGACACTCGTCATAGGCCGGGCATTCACTACCGAGGCAATTGTCCGCCGTCGAAGTGACCTGCGCCCAGACCGCAGCGTCTTCTGGAATCTCACGCAACTCCGCCCGGTCGCCCGCCGTGGTGTAGGCCGCCCATTCGCTGACCGCACGCAGCCAGGACGAGCCGCCGCCCTCCTCCCGTGCGAGATCAAGGCGGTGGCGGCACAGGTAATTGGCCCGACCCTTGAGCAGTGCCACACGCACCGGCCGGCCGATTGCCCGGGTAATGGTTGGCAGATCACGCTGGTACAACTGGTCCTGCAGATTGCGGGTGCCGGTCGAAATGATCACCCGCTTGCCACTGAGCAACGCCGGTACCAGGTAGGCGAAAGTCTTGCCGATACCGGTGCCTGCCTCGACCACCAGCGTCTGACCCTCATCGATTGCGTCGGCGACGGCATCAGCCATCGCCTGCTGCTGCGGCCGCGGCGCGAAGCCGCTGACATATTCTGCCAGCGGGCTGTCGGAACCGAAAAAACGCGCGTAATCGTTCACCGGCGCACCATAGCACCGTGCCGGGACGGTGGTCGAACGGATATTTGCGGGTCATTGGATCCAAATGCGCGGTGTCAACGGGTTCGTGCGCGTCAGATTTTCGCGAGGCAATAGTATTCGCAGCGTTAGTCGCTCCTGCTGTCACGTCCTGGGCTATGAACAAAATGGAAGGTTCGCGGCTGAAGCCGCTCCTGCAGGCGCGTTCCGGGTTATGAACGAGATGGAAGGTTCGCGGCTGAAGCCGCTCCTGCGGTCAGTCGTTCGACTCGCGTCGCGCCCAGAAATCCCGGTCGCGCAGGTTGTCCTGGTCGGCCTTGAAGCGGAAACGAATGTACGGGCCGCGCGCCGTGTAGCGGGCGTCCGAGAAGTCCTCGTCGTCGAATCCGGCAAAGTTATAGCCCAGGCTCAGCCAGACGTTGCGTGCAAAGGAGTAACCGATATCGGCGCCGATGCTGTAGTCGACGACATCAGAATTCCACGAGTGCAACAGTGAACCCTGCACGCCTGCATCCCAGCGTGACGAAAAGTCCCGACGCCAGTCAATACCCACCAGGTCGGTAAAGCCGTTGTAGCCATTGCCGTCGATATCGCTGCGCACATATTTGACGCCGTACTGGAAGCCCAGCTGATTGCTGCGATTTATCATCCAGTTGGCATGGAGGTTGTTGACGATGCGTGACGACTCGGTTTGTGTGCCGATCGCCTTGAGTTCCTCGTATTCGAGATCCAGCCGGTCGAGGAATACCCAGCGTGCGGTGGCCGGTCGATAAGCCCAGCTCAGACGTATATCGGCATCGGTCAGGTCGACGCCAACATCACGCTGCGAATTAAAGAACTGCAGCGCCGCCGAAAACGCGCGACCCTGTTTTTCTTCGCGATAGAAGCCGCCAAACAGACCGGCCCGTCGCTCGTCATCACTGTTGCGCCATTCGCTGCGAGTATTGACTGTCCAGTCATCATGCTTGTAAAGCGTACCAACATAGAGCGAGGTGAAGTCCGCAGCTTCGCTGCCTGAAGGTAATCCGGCGTCTGGGTTGAACGCACCGGCACCGGGCGCGGTCAGCGTATTGGAGTGATCGACGCCGAAGTCCATTGCCCAGCGTTCGTTTATCTGCCAGCCCTGCACCAGCCCCAGCGTGGCAAACGCCCGCGGCCCGTATTCAGTCATCTCCTGGCTGACGCTGGAATTAAACTGGGCCCGGTTCCATGGTGTTGCGCGTACGCCGGTACGTGTCATCTGTGACTCAATATCCCGGCCTTCGGCCCGCTCGTGTTCGGTATAAAGCGTCACGTCATCGTTCAGCTTGTAGTCCAGCCCGACAATCGTACGTGTCGGATAGGCAATGTTGGCATCATCACCAAGATCAGAATCCAGCGACCCGCGCAGCGTCAACCGGTTACCCATGGTCTTGATGCTGCCGTTGACGAAGACCTGCTCGGAGGCGGCAGTCGTCCCGTCACGCGCTTCGTCTGTTGCATCACGATATCCAACGCCGGCAGTCGCAGCGCCACGTTGCCAGCGTAACCCGCTTTCATACACTTCGCGGCGCACGTCGCTCTCGAGGTTATCCTGGCGATAGGCGGCAGCATCGATGCTCAGGTGCTTGCTGAAACGCAACCGGCCATCAAAGCCCATCTTGCGCATTCCGGTTTCTGCTGCGCGCTGCTGGCCCAGCCCGAATTCCGTGTCGATCTGGCGATAATAAACCTTGCCATCTACCTTGCCGGCGGTGTGGCGCAATTCAGCAATCGCCGCGTCGCCCTCCGTCGGCACCCCGCCCTGGCGGGTATCGGAGCTGGCAAACTCGGCCCGTAACTCCGTGCCGTCGGCAATGCGCAGTTTTAGATCGAGACCCTGCAGGTCTCCGTCGGCACCACTGGTACCCTCGTCGATCATGGTCGCGCCGACCTCGACCCGGCCGTCGGCCAGTCGCAGCGATGCACGCCCGCCTGCGGTAGTCGAGCGATCCACCGGATCACGGCTTTCGTAATCGACGACAATAAATACCGGATTAAATCGCTCGTCGCGGTGGCGCACCGGCTCCTTGAAAAATATCGTGCCGGCCAGGTAATCGATATCGTAATCGAGATGACGAGTGAGCGTGCGTGAGCTCACAATCTCCTCCGAACGGAATCGGTCACGCGTTTCCAGCGTGATTTTTTCGCTGTTGATAACCAGTGGCTGACGTGACAAACGATACAACCCGGAAGTACCGTCACCACGCAGTTCTTCCTTGACGAAAGCCTGGTCAGTGCGGGCGGTGAATGCGGTATAGCCAAAGCGTTCGCCCTGGTACTCGCTCTGGAAGCCATTGAAGCTGCGGTCGTAGCGCGACAGCTCGGTTACCGTCATCCCGGTGTCGTAGTCGCCGAACATGGCGTAAAACTGGCCACGCTCCAGCTTGACGAATATTTCATCCTGGCTGGCCGCATCGAACTGCTGTTCGGTGGCATCACCATAAAGCGTGTAAAAGCGATCCGGGTCTATAGTGCCATGCAGGCGCTGCCGCGCTTCCTGTTCGTCACGATCCGAGTCGTAGGCCAGCGTCAGCAGGTAGTCACCCTTGATGCGACCCTTGGCAAAAAACGCTACGCGCCCGTCGGTATAAAAGTCCTCTTCATAACCGGCGTCTTTGGCGCTCTGGACATTGTCGTTGAGCGTACTGTACCCGGCCGTACCCTCGGCAAATCCCACCAGGATCCATTCACGCGTTGCCGGCTCGAGCCACGCGCGTAACTCCTCCTCGCGTTCGTCGGCGTATTCCATGTGCAGCACGACTTCACCGCTAAGCGAAGTCGCCTCGAGCTCGATGCGGGCGAGTCCGTCGGCCCCAACACGGTAAAGGGGCTGTCGATTGCCGAGCTCGAGCAGCTGGTTTTCGCGTAACGATTCCACTTCAAACCAGGACCGGTACGGCGGATCGACACGAAATGTCCCGATTGACTCGGGCCGCGCCGGGTAGCCCCAGCGATCGTAAAGACGCACTGCCAGCACCGGCCGGGTGCGACCGTCGGCCAGCAACGACGAAGCCTCGCGGTCGACCTCGGCGCGTACCGGTCCACCGGACAGGTGCACGTTGCGTTCAATCCGTCGCACCACTGTACCGTCTGCATCACGCACCACGACAACAAGCTGGTTGTCGTTTTCGGCAATATCGACACCACGCCAGCGACTCAGGCTGACAGTCTTTGCAGCATTGGTATCGGTGCCCTCAAAGCTCAGCGCGCTCACCGGTGCGCCATTCAGCGCAACTTCGACTTTCTGCCGTGGTGCGTGCTTGACCGCAATGCGCAGCGACGGGATAGGCGGATTGTACCCGGGCAGCGGGAATACCAGGTCGCTGCCGGGATCGAGCCGGCTGACCCATGCCGGGTCATTGAAATCGGCCAGCGGATCAGACGCCTCCACCGGTAACTGCGCCAGCGACAGTTTCTGCTCGCGTGCAACTTCCAGTCGTTGTGGCCCGCTGCTTGTCTTGCCCAGGCGCATTGCACCGGGACTGACCGGCATCTGACCCCAGAGCTGCAGCTCGACCCGGCGGTTTTTCGCCCGGCCAGCCGCACCTGCATTACTTGCCACCGGTTTGTCCGGCCCGTTCCCTGAAATACTGATTTGCTCCGGAGCCAGCTGCAGCAGCGACTGAATGAATTCTGCAGCTGCCGTTGCACGTGCACGTGACAGCACATAGTTGTCAGCGAATTCGTGACGATTCTGTGGCGCAATTCGTACGTTATCGGTGTGACCGGAAATAACGACATGCAGGTCGCTTGCCTGCTCCCATCCTGACAGCGCTTCGGCAATGCGTGCACGGTCGCGCGCCTTCAGCTCCGCCTTGCGGGTATCAAAGTTTGTGGTGAACACCAGGTCGACGCGGTCGCTTACCGGCGGTTCGCGTATGAGCGTGTTGTCGGCCAGCGGCGTGCGCTGCCTCTTCTTTGTTTCGGTGTCGAAGCTGACCAGGGCCTTGGTTACGTGCTCGCCGGCAGCTGCTCCCGGCAGGCCACGAAACTGGATAACCCGCTGCCACGGGGCACCCGCCGCATCACTCAACGGGAACGTCAGCAGGTTTCCAGACACCGTCGGGTCGCCGCTGCGTGCGCCATCGAGCCGGACGCTGCCCGGTACGAAAATAACGTTGTCTGGCAGCATCACCATGGTCCTGACGTTGCTGACTGGCACGCCATCACCACCTACCGTCAACGTGTAAATCACGTCCTGACCGGCGGCGCGGGAAGACAATGCTACCGCCACCTCTCCGCTGGGCGCCGGCAACTGACGCAGGTGGAAATCAGCGCGCCACAAGGCGCCAGCGCGTACATCAATAAACTGTGAATAGGAGCGGCCGGCGAACCGTGCGTTGCGCTCACACGGCACGATCTCAAAGCCCTCCGGCACGGTATCGACATCGAGCTGCACAACGTGACCACCTGGCCGGACGCCCTCGAAGTGATAGCGCCCGCCCTCGTCACTGACGACATACCTGCCGTCCTCGAGGTAGATGCGAACTCCGGCCACACCGTCAGTGTCGTTGCCTACATCCGCATCACAGGATCCACTGATGACACGGCCCAGCACAGTGCTGCGGGAGCGGAATAACGCCTCTGCCAGGCGTACTGTCGCAGTAGCCACGTTGGATTCGGCGCCCCCCGCGGCGCGCGCGATCGCCGTGTTGATTGCTTCCGGACCACGGCTGCCTGCAACGATCTCGGCAACATAGTCGATTACCGTGCGACCGGCCGGGGGCAGGTCACCAATGTCGAACTGCAGCTGGCGGCGGTCGGCTGATACCGCCGGGTCCGGGGCGCTGCTGCCGTCCACGCGGACCGAACCCGGTATCAGGCGCAAACCAACCGGGAGCTCATCGGTGATGATTACATTGTTTATCGGCTGCAGTGTGTCCGGGTTTTCCAGTGTGAGCGTGTACTTGAGGAAATCACCAATCGACGCAACGGCAGTTGCCGTGCTTTTTTGCAGAAACAGGACCGTCGATACCGGATCGAGCGGGATATCGATCATGATCGCCGGACCCGGGTCAACCATGAAGGGATCGCCAAATGAACCTGCACTAATGTTGAACGGTGCGCCGGGTAAAGCCTGCAGATCAATTATCGCGGTGGTCGATGGCGCCGTATAACCCGCCGGTGGAGTCACTTCCAGCCGGTATTGCCCCGGGCTGACCAGCGGGTAACGATACGCGCCGGGATCGAAGTCATAATCGGCCCCGCCGCTGTCTGTCGCGACCCCGCCACTTACCACTTCGGCAGGAAACTCGCTTGCGCCGTCGTCACCAAAAACAAACGCGGGCAATCCACTGGTCACTTCAATCAAGCGGACTATTGCACCGTCAACCGGCACACCAGTCTGTGAGTCGAACACAATGCCCAGCGGATCGACCAGCGCGCTGTCGGTTGTGACATCGCTGGAATCGGCCGGATCAACATAGGTCGCCCTGATCGAGTAACCCACCGCAACCTGCAGCTGGCAATCGTGTCTCGTTGACGGCATCGCTGCGCTGGGCACGTAGCCTACAAATTGCCCGCTGTCGGGTGCTGATTCTGTCAGCTGGATTATTTCCAGGTCGCCGGATGCAGGTACCTCCAGCTGCACCTCGACGGTCTCCGCCACGGCGGAATCGAGATTCTGGTCGGGATCGGCGACTTCGACAAAAAACGCCTCGCCGGTATGAAAAAACTGCGCCGGACTCAGTGGCTGGGAATCTGCGACGTTCAGCTGGGTGCCGTCAGCGAGTACCGGTGGCGGCAGCAGGGTCAGGCCCGAACCGGTTTCGCAGCTGCTGGGTCCGGTGGGCGCGGCAAATGTCCCGCCGCCCGCATCGACACGAACAAATTGCAGCCGCGCCGGCGTGCGCCTCATTTTGGTGACGATATTGGCAGAATTGCTGGCGACACTGCGGCCGACGCCGGCAGCGTCACTGTAGGCAACCGCCGCCACGTTCGGGATTACAGTGCCGGGTGGTGTCGCCGCCGAGCAAAGCAGCGGCAAAAATGCACCAGCCAGCAACGCGACGACGCGCGTCAGAATCTGACGCGCGTCGAGGCTCGTGAAACACAGCGGGATCAGGTGCAGTCCTGCAAAACCTTCAATGCCCGCTGTATTTCTATTCTGGTTGTACGAGCGCGGAATCATGCGCGCCCCAGTCCTCCTTTACTGTATTTCCACGCGGAAGCTAACGTCGGCTCTGTCGCCGGCATTCAGCGTTACCCCGTTCACCGTCATCACATTTGCGATGAACTGACCGGTATCAGCGTCTGCTTCCTCGCTCAGATCACTCGTAACCGGCGCTCCGGCACCGGGGGTATAAACCAGGCGGATATCGCCGGCTGCCCCGTACTGGTCCGCAACAAACGCCAGCGATGGTGTTGGCCCACCCATCTCACTGCTCAGGTCATCAGCTATAACCACGTTTGTCGCCACTGCACCGCCTGCTGCGTTCGTAATCGTTACTACGTATTCGACGATGGCACCGGGTATTGCCTTGGGGAATGACCCCACAGGGCAAACACCACCCGGGCAAGTGAACGGATCACTAATGACCGCCGAGCTCTTCAGAACCGACAGGACTGCCGCAGCAATCCTGTAGGCGTCTTCGGACGAGTGCTTACCATCACGGTCGGCATCGCCCGCATAGTTGGCGTTTTCACCGTCGGCAAAAACGTCTTCTACGCCCAACGTAGTATCGGCAATTCCCCGATCATCTGTAGCGATCGCGCCCCCTGCAACGCCGGCCCCACCGCCTTCTGCGACCTGCGCCTCGAGCACATATGCGGCAATATCACCGTCGACCTGGGCCAGCGGGATATTGGCGACCAGGAACACCGTAACAGAACTGTTGATATCCAGCTCATCGACATGGGTCGCCGTATCGACAGCCGGATCATACAAATTGTTGCCGTCAGCGTCGACGAACACGGTCAGACCCGTGGCATCGAAGTTATCCGTGCCCCCGAACGGGTCAAATCCCGTCGCCGATGCGCTGAGCAGGAAATCCTGCGTCTGGTTACCTTCGTTGGTCACCGTCCAGGCCAGAACCGCCCCGGTCTGCCCGGGTGAGACACTCAGCGTGGTAGCGCTGTTGTAGGCTGTGCTGCGCTCTGCAACAAGCACATCAAGTTTGCGGTCGACAACAAACTCCGTCGCCCCGATACCATTGTTCGGGTCAGCATCGTTGTCACTCAGCACCGGCGTCTGGTCCACCCCGCCGACCCGGTACTGGACCTGGGCCTGGTTGAAAACCGAAGTACCCGCGCGGGTGCCGCCGGGATCAGTGCCAGCGGCCAACGCGGGCTGCACGGCAGCCAGGGCCAGCAGCCCGGAAATAACCGGTGCCAGTTGCAGCAGGCGACCAAAGTTTCTCATGACTTACTCTCCAAAACCGGCGCTCTCGCGACGCCGCAATACAGAAAAAACAATCCTTAGCGCAATTGCGCCCGAAAGCGGGCATAACCACGGCTGCCGGGCTTGAGCGGGTTGCGCATGCTCCAGCGAATGTGTGTGTAGTCCTCAGCGCGAGCGGCGCGCGCGCTACCGTCCGCCGCCACGACCATCAGTTCCTCGGCGGTACCGAAAGTCTGGCCGCCATCGACCGAAAAGCGGATATCCGCACCACCGGCAAATGCCGAACCCTCGACGTAACGCATTTCCTGCGGGACGGGGTCGGTAATTGTCACGCTGCTTGCATCGGCCTCACCCTGGTTGGTGAAGGTGATGGTGTAGATCACTTCGTCACCCGGCACGACAGTTGTTACCGGTACCAGCCGGGTCGCTGTCTCGCCTCGCTCATTGACGATAATCTCCTCGGTTTGTGCCACTGTTTGCACATGTACCGCCCCGTCAGCCAGTGCGATCATCGGCACCAGGGCCATTAATATCAGCAGAATTTTCTTCATGCTTGCCTTCCTCGATCAGTCTATGGTGACTGTAAAAACTACGGTTTGCGGGCCGCTGGCAGCGGTAAGGTCGCCCAGCGCAACGCTGATCGTCGGCACACCCGCGATCGTTACCAGTTCGCCGGCATCGGCATCCGGAGCATCGCTCAGCGGCGCCCCGTTGAGCGTGATGGTTGCTGGCGTATAAGTGGTGTTGGCGGGTACCGGATCGGTGAACGCAGCGTTGGCGGCAGTGCCGCCACCCGAAGGTGTCACAACGATTGTGTAGATGATCGATGCACCGGGAACGGGCTCGGTTCCACCAAACTGGTCAGCCACACTGGCTGACTTGACGACAGCCAGCTGGATGTCGCTGACCACATATTCACCGGTGTCGTTGTCAGTTGCGCCCGAGTTGCCGGCAACCGCATCGACTCCGCCGTCACCAGCGCCGGCAAACACCGTTCCCGGGGCACCGTTGCCGGTAACCGACGTCGCGTCGAGCAGGCTGCGACCGATGTCACCATCGGCGGTAGTCGCTGGTATATCGTTGACGATCAGCACATCAATGGATGCATCCGCAGCCAGCACCGGATCGTTCACACCAGGATTGTACGGGGTATCGCCCGCAGACAAGTCGCCGCTGCCATCGGTATCAAAGTAGATTGCAGAAGGCGCCGACGGCACGGGATCGAAGTCGTCGCCGGCAAGCGCACTGTCGAGCACCAGGGAAAAAGCCTCAGAGCCGTTACCGACGTTCGTTACCGTAAACAGCAGCTCTTCTGCACTATCGCCAGGCGTCACCGGGCTCGGCGGGCTCTGCAGCGTCACATCGACATCGAGTATTTCCGCCACCGTAACCGTGAGCGTGTTGGAGACTTCAGTTACACCGGAGCCGGAAACCTCGTACGTCACTTCCGCAGTGTTGTCGATGTCGGTTCCGGCGAGGGTGCCAACCGCGTTGGCTGCCGGTGCCGTACCCAGTCCGACAGCCACCAGGAAGGGCAGAAAGAATTGTTTGCGCACGCGTCGCTCGCTCCATCACAAATTCGTACTGATCCGCCGGACCGGAGACCCTCAGGACGGCGGGCGTGGGCGATGGTGCTGCGCCGGTGCGGCTGCAGTGCCTGTAAAAACAATCCCTTGCGACGGCTGAATCCGTTCCTGGAAGACCCGGTGGGCGCCATCGCCAATAGCCGGAAATGTTAGGGAAAGCGTCAAAAAATCGGCGTGATTGTGTTCACAAATTCCACATAAGTGTATGAAAATTATGGTAAATCGCTTCTAATAGTGTGACTTGCGTCAAGTTTTCGACGGTCGGGCCCGCCTGGGGATGTTGACATTGTTGCAGTGCGGCATTAGGATGGCATTGAAGTTTATTGCACTGCACAAGAGGAGAAAGTGATGCAGGAACCCAACATGATCGGAAAGATCTCTCAGAGACTGCGGGACGGCCTGGACCACGGCTCGTCCTGGATGCAGGAACGCAAAGGGCCGCTTGATGTGGTGACTGAGAAGACCCTCAAGCTCAACGGTATTTCGCACGACAGCGCTGCCCGGCTGGTACGCCAGCAGGCCGATTTCGTCGAAGGAACCGTCGACGGCATGGCGACGCGGCTGACAGCTGCGGCGACCGCCGAGAGCTTCCGTGGCCTGATCGACAGCCAGATCAAGCTAATGCCCGAATCGCGCGATCGCGTCGTAACGGACGTACGAAAGACGTTCGAGATTCTCGGCGACACCCGCACCGACCTGGTGCAGCTGTTCCGCGAGACGCTCGATGACCTGCGCGGCAGGGACTTCGCTGAAAAAGTAGGCGATGCGGCGGAAGACGCTGCTGAAAAAGTCACCACCGCAGCAAGCAAGCTCGACGAAAAAGTCGAAGAAGCCACCGCGCACTAAACGTCTTTGACATTGAACGAGACTAAACTGCCCCGGCGCTGACGCACCGGGGCTTTTTTTTGCCCGGAACCCGTATAATGTGGCGCCAGCCGCGAAGCGAAGGAAACCGTTAAATGACGACCAGCAATAGTGCGCTGAGCGCATGGGTCAACCAAGTCGCACAACACACTCTGCCGGAACGCATTCACTGGTGTGATGGGTCTGGCGAAGAAAACGACACTCTGATCAGCGCCATGCTGGCTGACAGCACGCTGCTGCCGCTGAAAGAGACATTTCCAAACTGTTACCTGCACCGGTCGGATCCAAACGATGTCGCGAGGGTTGAACACCTGACCTATATCTGCACCGAAAACGAAACCGATGCAGGGCCGAACAACAACTGGATGGCGCCGGCCGAAGCACACCGGCTGGTCGACGGGCTGTTCGCCGGCTGCATGCGCGGACGTACCATGTATGTCATTCCCTACTGCATGGGCCCGATCGATTCGCCCTACTCCCGCTGTGGGGTTGAAATCACCGATAGTCCCTATGTGGTTGCCAACATGCGCATCATGACGCGCATGGGGCAGGCGGCGCTGGAGCGCATCGAGCGCGAGGGCACCTTCGTCAGGGGTCTGCATTCGATCGGTGAGCTTGACCCGGATAAACGCTACATCATGCATTTCCCTGCTGAACTGACGATCAAGAGCATCGGTTCAGGTTATGGTGGCAATGCCCTGCTGGGAAAAAAGTGTCATGCCCTGCGTATTGCGAGCCACCAGGCCCGCACCGAGGGCTGGCTGGCCGAACATATGCTCATTCTCGGGCTACAGGATCCGACCGGCCGCATTTTCTATATCGCCGGCGCGTTCCCGTCACAGTGCGGCAAGACCAACCTTGCGATGCTCGTGCCACCGGAGTCGCTGGAGCGCTGGCGCGTTTGGACGGTAGGCGACGACATCGCCTGGCTGCATCCCGGCGAAGATGGCCGGTTGTACGCGATAAACCCGGAATCGGGCTTTTTCGGCGTGGTGCCGGGTACGTCGCGCAGCACCAACCGCAATGCCTTCGATATGATCCATCACGACACCATATTCACCAACGTCGGCGTGACGGCTGATAACGAACCATGGTGGGAGGGGCGAAAATACAGCGAACCGGCGCTCGACTGGCAGGGCAAGCCAATGAACGGTGGGCCCGCCGCGCACCCCAATTCGCGCTTCACCGTATCGGCGCGGCAGAACCGCGACTACACACCGATAATGGATGATCCACGCGGCGTTCCGATTTCAGCCATCGTTTTTGGCGGGCGCCGACGCAAACTTGCCCCGCTGGTATACCAGGCACGTGACTGGCAGCACGGCGTGCTTATCGGTGCCGGCGTTGCCTCGGAAACAACAGCCGCAGCGACCGGGGAGGTCGGCGTCGTGCGCCGCGACCCCATGGCGATGAAACCGTTCTGTGGCTACAACTTCGCTGATTACTGGAGCCATTGGCTGGCAATCGGAAAAAAGCTGAAGCAACCGCCGGCTATGTTTCATGTCAACTGGTTTCGCAAGAATGATGCCGGCGAGTTCCTGTGGCCGGGTTTTGGCGACAACCTGCGCGTGCTGTCGTGGATCGTCGACCGCTGCCACGGCGCTGGTGCCGCGGTTGAAACGCCGATTGGCCACCTGCCGACTTCCGACGCGCTGGATATCGGCGGGCTGGACATCGCCGACGGCGCCTTGCGCGAGCTGCTTACAGTGGACAACGCCAGCTGGCGCGAGGAGATGGTTCATCTGGGTGAATATCTCGAAAGCTATGGCGACCGACTGCCGCAGGCACTGCGCGATGAACATGCCCGGGTCAGCGCGGCGCTGGCCGACTGACAATCAGCCGCGACGTCGGTCGCAACCCCGGCATGACCAGGTTTCGCGACTTTTGTCGCAAGCAATTCGCGGCTGAAGCCGCTCCCACACAGGTCGCAACAGTCGCGGCTGGAAGCCGCTCCCACACAGGTCGCAACAGTCGCGGCTGGAAGCCGCTCCCACACAGGTCGCAACAGTCGCGGCTGGAAGCCGCTCCCACACAGGTCGCAGCAATCGCGGCTGAAGCCGCTCCCACACAGGTCGCAACAGTCGCGGCTGAAGCCGCTCCCACACAGGTCGCAGCAGTCGCGGCTGGAAGCCGCTCCCACAGGAGCCGCCCCCACAGGAGCCGCTCCTACTCTTCGTAGATGAAGTGTATAGCCTGTGGTGAGTCGGCCTGCGGCACCCGGCCGAGCCCGATTGCGCCCTCGCCTTTCAGCTGCACGCTGTCGCGGCGGACAAAATGTTCCTCGCCGCTGGACAACAATACACACGTGCCATTGGTGCTCTCATCGATGAGAATAAATTTGCCGCGCGAAAACTCGATGCGTGCGTGCATACGTGAAATCAGCGTGTCCTTTACCACCAGGTCACTGTCTTCGGAACGGCCAATCGATACATTTGGCTGCTGCTCGTTCACGACCACTTCCTGACCACGGTAGCGCAGCCGCAGGCGCTGGTTACGCACGCCAGTGGCCTCGGCCCAGTCGATGGTCGGGAGCATGCGGGTGTTTTCACCCTGCTGCCACAACACTTCGTAAAGCGCGATTTCATCCGAAGTGCCGCGCATTGGTGTGAGGTCAATCTGCCTTGTCGAGGCCTGCCACTCCGGCGACATTTTTGCGACCGTGTTGCCGCTGGTAACGATTTGAGCCGCCTTGGCCTGGTTACTCATGCGGTTGGCAATATGCACCGCACCACCGAACACATCGCCGTCTTCTTCCATGACCGGGCCAAAATGGAATCCGACACGAATCGCCACGGGCACATCTTCAGCGTCGACCTCGTTGCTGATGAAACTCTGCATTTGCGCGGCTGCTTCGACAGCATTGTCGACACGCGGGAACGTAGCCATGACCTCGTCGCCCATGGTCTTGATTACTGTGCCGTCATGCTTCTCGGTAGCGCGGGTCATCGCATCAAGGCAGCGGGCTACAGTCTCCCTTGCCTTGAGGTCGCCCATCAGCTCATAAAGCTTAGTGCTACCGACAACATCCGCAAAGAGTATTGCCAGTTCAGTCTGATCTGTCATCGCCGAAAAACAAGCTCAGATCAATGCATTATAACGAAAAGCGTCGCCGGCGATACTAACGCTCGGCCACGACGTAGGCGATCCAGGCCGGATCGGCGTCCCCACGCTCGACCGGCTCGTATTCATCGTTGCCCTCGCCGTCCTCATCGCTGCCCTCCCAGTAGACGGTGGACGTGCGAAAACCGGCCTCATGCAGCAGTTCGCGCAGCTCTGGCAGGGTCCACAGCCGCCACTCATAGCTAAAGGCCTCGCGCATCCTGGTTCCGTCAGGAAAGTGAAAGTGGATGTGGCACTGCATCTGGGCGCTGATCGGGTCATAGCTGTCCTGGTCCCATACATAGGTGAATTCATCCTGCTCGGTCTCTTCTTCGACTTCCTCGAGCGCTTCCGAGCCGCCAAAGCAGTCAATCATGAATAAACCGTCAGGCTGCAGGTTACGACGCGCCTGCTCGAAGTACCCGCGCAGTTCGTCACGGGTCTTGAAAACGAAATAACTGAAGTTGAACGCGATGATCAGGTCAGCCAGCGGCGTGTTGGTATTGCGCACGTCGCCTTCGATCAGCTCGATCCGCTGCTGCTGCTCTACCGAAAGCCGCTGAACGTGGCGCTGCCGCCCCCAGTTAAGTACCTCAGGATCAAAATCAACAGCCCACGCGCGCCGTTCATCGCCATTGGCAACCCACTCGCAGGCAGCGGCCGTGGTTCCGGCAAAGTCCTCTCGCAATGTCAGTGCCGGCCGTCCACGAAGATCACGATAAGCCTTGTCGAGAAACTTTATTTCTTCTTCGACATTCTGCACCGATTCTTCGTAAAGAAGATGTCGATCTGCCGAACTGGCAGTCAGTCTGCTCTTCTTGCGTGCTTTTTCTTTCTGCTTGCGGTTCTTTTTACCCATGCCTCAGCTCGTCAGTGTGCTGGCCTCATCTTTGCGATGAGCACCGTTCAATAAAGGGAGTATCTATGCGGCGCGAACGATACCACAGACAGCGGCATTGCCAGGCTTCAGGTATCTACATTGCGATTAGCGTCGGAGCTGGCAAGCTGGGACGTGCGTCTTCCATTTGATGCTGCCGCCATTGACTGGGACTCATATTGCGCAGCCGGCGAAATACCCGGCCAAAATACGACGGATCGCGAAACCCGGTGGCAAAGGCGACATCGCTCACGCCCACTGACGGATTGAGCAACAACTCTTCAGCACGCTCAACGCGGTAACGAAGCAGGTATTCCTGGAAGGTCAGCCCGAATGCGGAATGAAACTGACGGCTGAAACTGAATGAACTCATGCTGCACAACTCAGCCACCTGAGCCTGCATGATCTTATCGGCGTAGTGCGACTGAACGTAGGAGACGGCGGGTGCCAGCGCCTGTTGGCTGCCGGCGGTAAAGCGACGCAGCCGGGTCTCCTGCGGCACCGGCGGAATTTGACGCACCGACATCCTGTCGTCGCCGCGGCGGTGGTCAATGCGCAGCAGCGATTCACTGCAACGCTCGACATCGCGACGGTCAACCGGCTTGACGAAGTAGTCCCATACCCGGGCACGAAAGGCCCACACTGCAAGATCCTCGGAATGCTGCAGCGTCAACATCAGGACAGGAAGCGACGGATGCAGTCGCTTGGTTTCCTGCAGCAGCTTTAGCCCGGCCTTGTCGGGAAAATCATACTCAAAACAAATGGCAACTGGGCATTCAGCGGCGTCTGCTTCGAGCTGCGCCGACGACCGGCGAATGCGGAAGAATTCCGCAAAATGCCGTGTCGAATCGGCACATTCCTGCAGTGCCAGGTCTACCCACAATAACGTCCGATCGGCCACCAGGAACCTCCGGCTTCGTGTTTTGTGTTGTCCTTAACATGACTATTGTTCATCAACTCTCGACTAACACGATAGTCGCTTCTGTTGGTTTGCGCAACAATTCCTGACAATCGGGCTACATAATATATTCAGACTGACCAGCAACTTACGAGCGGTGGCAAGAAAATCCCAGCCAGACAGCAACAGAGTACCAAAATGCGCGCGGCAGCAAGATAAAACCAGTCAGTCATCAAGTTACTTCTAACGGCTGCACCCGCGCCACTCCTATATTGAGATTCAGGATGGGCTGACATGGAAGTCGGCGGGTGACGATGCCCGCGAATTATTAGGTACCGCGTTAACACGCACCAGGAGGAATCATGGCTACTTTGAAAAGCAAAATCTTCGCGTTTTTGCGCGATGAAGAAGGCCTGACGACTGTCGAATATGCAATCGCCGGTGGTCTGGTTGGAGCTGGCGCCATCCTGGCTTTCAGCAACCTGGGTGGAGAAGTCGCCCGAGTAATCGGTGACATGTTCACAGCTCTCGAGACAGTAACGATCGACACCGGCGGAGGTACCGCCCCGTAGTCCCGGGATCACGGTTTTCCGGGATGCTCCTTTGCATCCCGGAACCCCGCCCGCCTGGACCGAGGAGATGGCATGAACCCGCTGGCCGAAACATATTTGTTGAGTGCGCCGTTGATGCTGGTGCTGCTGACCATCGCGACCTGCGACGACCTGATCGAGCACCGCATTCCCAATGCGGTGGTCCTTTGGGGAATAGTATTGGCCCTCGGCATTGGCGGATTGACTGGCGGCCACGTCGGTTTTATCGGCGCAATTAGCGGCCTGCTGCTCGGCGGCCTGATGCTGCTTCCTTTCTACGTGCTCGGCGGAATGGGTGCCGGCGATGTCAAATTGATGGCCATGGCCGGTGCATTCCTCGGGCCAGCTGCAACCATAGTCGCGGTAGTCGTGACGCTGGTAGCGGGCCTGGTCCTGGGATTGTCCGTCGTCGGCATCTGGCTCCTGTTGCGCTCAGCACCCGGACTGGTCGCGCTGGCACAGCTGCGCAGCCACTTGCCACGAAGCCTGCGCCCTGCTTACCCGGGGACAAAACCAGCACACTTTCCTTACGCAGCTGCGATAGCAACTGGCGCAGCTGTCGCGGTGTTTGCGCCAATTCCCGGCATAATGCCAACACTAACAGGATGAGTCATGACAACGGCGGCTCACAGCGTATTCGCAAAGTCCCGCCACCGCGCCCCGGTCGGCCAGACAGTTGCGCCGCGCCCGACCACCATTGCAGAAACCGGCCTGAGTGAGGCACTCCTGGCTGAGCTGATTCTGAAACACCTGTACGAGGGCGGCGTGCTGACGCTGGAACAGCTCGTCGCCCGTATCAGGCTACCGGGCACGGTGCTGGAGCAGCTGATTACTTTCATGCGGCGCGAAGCGCGCATTGAGATCCGCGCGGGCATCGAAACCGCGCAGCGTTTCGCAGTTACCGACAAAGGCCGTGCCGCGGCGCTCGAGGCTCTTGCCCGCAGCGGGTACGTTGGCCCGGCTCCAGTACCGCTGGAGCTCTATCGCGCGGTCAGCGCGGCGCAAACCATTCACCGCCATGTAACCGATCGCGCCACAATGGCGACAGCATTTGAAGAAATCGTGCTGGCGCAGCACCTTGTGGACCAGCTTGGTGCCGCCATGAACTCCGGCCGCGCGATTTTTATTTATGGCCCGGCCGGCACCGGCAAGACCTACATCACGCGCCGGCTGGCGCACATTCTACCCGGCTCGGTGTTGGTGCCGTATGCGGTAAGCATCGGCGAAATAGTGCTGGAAGTATTCGACCCGGTATTTCACAAACCTGTCCGCACGATGCCGACTGACGGGCTGGCACTGAATGACGGCAACGATACTCGTTTTGTCGACTGCCAGCGCCCGGTAGCTTTTGCCGGCGGCGAACTCCGGCTCGACATGCTGGAGGTGCAGTACGACCCGGCTCACAAGACCTATCGTGCCCCACTGCAGTTTCGCGCCAACAACGGCCTGCTGATCATCGACGACATGGGCCGGCAACTTGTGCAGCCAGAGGAGCTGCTAAATCGATGGATCGTACCGCTGGAAGAAGCGCGCGACTATCTGCACATTGGCAATGGCCGGCATTTTGCCGTGCCATTCGACGTCATCGTTGTTTTTTCGACCAACCTGAACCCGGTCGAACTGGCTGACGAAGCCTTCCTGCGCCGCATCGGTTACAAGATTCGCTTCGATTACCTGTCACCGGCGGCGTATGCGCAGATCTGGCGCCAGGTGTGCACCAAGCGGGGCGTTCACTGCGACCCGGAACTCGTACGTTACACGATCGATGAACTGCACCATCGGAACAACACGCCGCTGCTCCCGTGCCACCCGAGGGATCTGCTGGGGATGGCAATTGACTACGCCGACTATATCGGCACAGCAGGCGAGCTGACCAGCGCACACATTGACTGGGCATGGGATAACTATTTTGTGCCCCTGAACACTCGAGACCAGTGGGCAGATGACCCACAGAGGTTGTAACTATGGCCACACGCAGAGGAATAATTCTCCTGGTTCTCTCCCTGATGATGGGAGTAGGCGCTGCCTGGGTCGCCAATAACTGGGTGACCATGCGCCTGCTTCCAAAGGCAGAGGCCAACACCGGCGCTGACCAGGTCGTCGTTGCCGCAATGGAAATTCCGTACGGCACCAAAGTTGAAGACCGTCACTTGCGCTATATATCAATGCCGCCCGACAGCGCGCCTGACGGCAGCAGCGGAAATCTGAATGCCTTCGCCGGCAAAGTATCGACCCGCACCACGCTGCGCGGCGAGATCCTGTTGCAGGATCGCTTCGCCGAGCACCTGAGCGGCAGCACGTTGTCAGCGATCGTCAGCCCCAATATGCGGGCAGTCACGATACGCGTCGACGACGTAGTCGGGGTTGCCGGCTTCCTGCTGCCCGGCAACCGCGTCGATATCGTTGCCAGCCGCAAGATCAAGCAACGCGCTGTTGCCGACATCATTCTCAGCGACCTGAAAGTCCTGGCCGTCGACCAAACTACATCGACCGACAAGAACGAGCCGATCATCGTGCGCGCGGTGACGCTGGAAATGACCCCCGAGCAGGCAGTCGAACTGGTGAAAGCACGCCAGGAAGGCAAGATCCAGCTGACCTTGCGCAATCCGCTGGATGACAGCATTCACCTGGTTCAGAGCGGACCGCCGCCGCAGCCGGCGGCACAACCGGTGCGTGTCGCATCAACCAGGCGGCCACCCGTCCAGAAAGTGACCGTCATTCGCGGCACCGCCGTGTCCACTGTCAAACAGACGCAGTAACAAAAGGACGTGAGCGATGAACAAAAAGAGAACAACGACCCTGGCAATACCGGCACTCGTTTGCGCGGCCTTGCTGGCGGCGATAAGCCAGCCGCTTATTGCCAATGAACTGAGTGGCATGCAGGATGGCAACGGCGATTTCGTCCGCCTGCCCGTATTCAAGTCACGGGTAATCCAGCTCGACCGACCGGCCCGGCGGGTCTCAATCGGCAGCCCGGACATTGCCGACATCCTGATCCTTCGATCCAGCCAGCTATACATACTCGGCAAGGATATCGGCACCACCAATGTGCTGCTGTGGGACAACCGCGACCAGCTAATCCGGGCTATCAATGTCGAAGTTACCCACGACCTCGAGGGGCTCAAGGCTCTGCTGCATCAGCTGCTCCCGGGCGAAAATATAGAGGTGCGAAGCGCCCTGCGTTCTCTGGTACTGAGCGGCCAGGTCTCCAGCCTCGGCCGCATGGAATCAGCCTTGCGTATCGCGGAAAGTTTTCTGCAGCAGATTGCCACCGCCAAGACCAAACAGACTTTCGAGCAGTCACCGGCGGGCGGTAAAGACAAGGTTGCAGGAAAGATCATCAACATGATGACCGTCACCGGTAATCACCAGGTGATGCTCGAAGTGAAAGTGGCTGAGATCGCACGCACCGTGCTGAAACGCTTCCAGATGAATTTTAATGCCATTGATAACGGCAGCAGCACACGCTGGATCATGGGCGGCGCCAGCGGCGGCGCAAATTTTCCGGACGCAGAGTTTGATCCAGGCAGTCTCAGAATTCCAATCTTTGGCGACGGCTCCGGCGAACATGGCGTGGTCGGACCGGCCATTGACGAGTTTCGTCCCAACGACCTGTCAATTTCAGAGTCCGGCCTGTTTGCCAGCTTCCTGACGGAGAACTTCCTGCTCAATGTTGTGCTCGATGCGGCCAAAGAGAAAGGACTGGCGCGCATACTGGCTGAGCCTACGCTGACAACCCAGTCCGGCAAGCAGGCAGAATTCCTGTCCGGTGGCGAGTTCCCGATACCAGTGCCGCAAGGGCTGGATACCATCACGATTACATTCAAGGAATTTGGTGTTGGGCTGAAATTCCTGCCCGTCGTGCTCGACAAGGACCTGATAAACCTGCAGCTCAGCGTAAGTGTCAGCGACCTGGTCAGCGCCGACGCGGTGACTTTCCAGCCCAGCCTGGTGTCACAGGGTTTCTTTATTCCCGCGCTCAGAAAACGCAGCGCAAACACCACGGTCGAGCTGTCCGATGGACAGACAATCGGAATTGCCGGTTTGCTCAACGAGGACTTGCGTGAAGTGATCAACAAGTTCCCCGGGCTGGGCGACATTCCGGTCATCGGGCACCTGTTCCGTAGCCAGGAATTCATCAAGGGTGAGACCGAACTGGTCATACTCGTGACACCACACCTGGCAAAACCCTTGCCGCCAGGCCCCATCGAGTTGCCAACTGACAATTTTGTCGAACCTAGCGACTTCGAGTTCTACCTGATGGGCCGCATGGAAGCGCGCAGCCCCGCAATGGCAACGACGCGTGACCATAATGACGATGGCCAGGACGGCGCCGAAGGCAATTTTGGCCATTCAATACCAGAGGGTTATTAACAATGAGACTTATCAATATTCTGCTGCTTATCAGCCTCGCTGCACTGACGGCATGCGCCGGAGCGCCGTCACGTCTAGACAATAACTTCGGCGATTCAGTGCGCAGTATGGTTTACAACCAGATTGCCGACCCCGCGGTCGCAGCCAATCCCGATCCTGCCCCTGTAGAGGGCTTTGACGGCGAAAAGGGGGAGGTTGTCCTGCACGAATACCAGGACAACGTCACCAAGCCGGAGCAGATTTCTAATGAAATACATCTGAATATAGGGCGATAACGGGTGTAGGCAATGAAAAGGCGAAATTGCAAAAACCAGCACCCGCGGGCTCGCCAGTCCGGAATTATCGTCGTAATGGTGGCAATTGGTGGCCTGGCACTGATCGGAGCGGGCGCATTGGCATTCGACGTTGGTCATATTGTGCTCAGCAAGACCCGCCTGCAGAACGCCGTAGATGCGGCCGCACTCAGTGGCGCCAAGGAAATCGACAGCTCGGGCGACATCGTACAAGCCACCACCGCCGCCCGAACCGCGTTCCGTCGAAACGCCGAGAGCAACGGCAATCACGACCTGCTTGAGTATTACAACAACGGCGGCGGCGTCAGCGTGCAGTTTTCCGCGACGCTGCACCCGTTTGCTGCCGGCACCACGCCACCTGACTATGTGCGCGTACGGGTGCAGGGTATGCCGCTGGATATGTGGTTGGCCAGCGCGATTGGTATAGTCGAAAAAAACGTAAGCGCTTCCGCCGTCGCCGGCCCCAGCCCGCCGCTGGGCCCGGAGGGCGATACCTGCAACCTGGCACCCATGATGGTTTGTGGCGACCCCGCGGCGACCGAGGGCACTCATTTTGGCTATGCGCTGAATGAACTGCAGGTACTCAAGACGGCGTCTCAGAATGGCAACTTCGAGGTTGGTCCCGGCAATTTCCAGCTGGTCAGGCTGGACGATGGTCAGGGCGGGGCCGACGTACGCCGGGCAATGGCCGGGAGCTACGGCGGGTGCATGTCGGAAGAAAACGAAATCGAAACAGAACCTGGCAATACCGTCGGGCCGGTTGTGCAGGGCCTGAATACCCGCTTTGGCAAATACACCGGACCGATGAATGGCAGCCAGTATCTCTACCCGCCCGATGTAGTAGTCACCGAAAACTCTGTTGAAATCGAATTTGACGATCAGGGTGGGTTGCAAACCGAAAGCAGCGATCTGGATTTCACCTACGCCACTTACCAGCAGAAGACTTCGTCAGGTGAATTCGACTATACGCCGGCGCCCGCGGGTCCCGGCCACTTCCAGCGCCGCCTGCTCGCAGTTCCAATAGGTAACTGCAGCGTGACAACCAGCGGGCACGGTTATGTACCGCTGCTTGGTTACGGCTGTTTTTTCCTGCTGCAGAAAGTCAAGCAGAAAGGCAACGAATCGCATGTATACGGCCAGTTTATCGAAGGCTGTCGCGCGCGCGGCACACCCGGCCCCGAGCCCGGCGGCGGCGGCGGGACTGCAGGCGCCGGCCCCTACGTCATCCAGCTTTACGAGGACCCGGACAGTATCGACTCATGAACGGCACACGTTATAAATCAGGGCAGCGAGGCATAGCAGCAGTAGAGCTGGCGATCGTGCTGCCTGTCCTGCTGCTCATGATGCTTGCTATCGCTGAACTGGGGCGTGCAATTGTGCAATACAACGAGTTGACCAAGGCAAGCCGCGATGCTGCGCGCTATCTTGCCAGCTACGCCATTGCCGGCACCACCGATGTCATCCAGCTCAACGAAGAGCTAGTAACGAAGACGCAGCAGCTACTTGTTTACGGCAGACCTGGTGCATCATCCACTGCGATTCTACCCGGCCTGGTAACTGACGATGTCGACGTCGAAGCAATCGACAGCACTCACGTGCGCGTTGCTGTGGAATATGAATACCAGCCCATGCTGGGCACGGAGACCATGCCAATGTTCGGCATTGGCAGCGATATCGACATCGCTATTCCGTTGCGTGCCAGCGTAGTAATGAGGGCCCTGTAGTGACAACTATCAGGCAATATACCGGTACTACCACAGTCGAATTTGCGATTGTAGGCGCACTGTTTTTCATGGTCCTGCTTGGCGTGGTGGAGTTCGGCCGCGCCCTGTACACGTGGAATACGCTCAGCGAGGTGGCCAGGCGAGGTGCCCGCGTTGCCGCAGTGTGCCCGCTGAATCATTCGGCAATCGGCAGCGTTGCTCTGATCAGCGAACCGGGCGAATCGCAGAGTCCGTTTGTCCACGGGCTGACAACTGAGCACATCCTCATTCAGTACCTGAACGAGAATGGCGAGATAGTCGCCGACCCGACAGGCAATTACTCCGATATTCGTTTTGTGCGGGTATCAATAAACGGTTTCCGGTACACCACGCTCATACCGTTTTTCAGTGCGGACAGGATTTTTTCCACACCCGGCTTTGCTGCAACGCTGCCGCGGGAAAGTCTGGGTGTACCGCGCGAGGGTGAAGATGCAGTGTGCTTCGGGAGCCAGAGTTGAGGAATAGACGGTGAAAAAGTACTTGAAAGTAGTAATCGCCGGAAGAGACAAGCAGTCGCTTCAGAATATCGCTGCGACATCCCGCAAGTACACCGGGTCCGATCCGCAGCTGCAACACATTACCAACGGGCACGCCGACCCCCTGTATGGTCATGTAGATCTTCCGGACCTGTTGATCCTGGACCTGGCAATGGACTGGGAAGAACAGCTCAATGCGATTCGTGACCGACCAGCCTCGGCCCGGCCGAACATGATCGTCATCGGTCCGGCCAGCCAGGCGTCCGCAATGCGGCTGGCCATGCGGGCCGGAGCCCGCGATTACCTGCCCAGGCCGGTTGCGGGCGACGAATTGCTGGCAGCCCTGCAACAACTCGAACAGGATGGCATCAGACAGCAACCGGACAATTGCACCTGGACTTCCGTCATTGGAGTGAAAGGCGGTGTCGGCGCGAGCATGGTTGCCGCTAACCTCGCGCAACTTACCACCGATGCCGCAAAACACACCGCCCTGATCGACCTTAATCTGCAGGCAGGAAGCCTGGCTGGCTATCTGGATGTCGAGCCACGCCACACATTTCGCGAAGCCAGCCTGTCGGCACACGACCTGGATTCATTGGCGCTATCCGGTTACATGACCAGGACCAGCAGCGGGCTGCACCTGTTGGCCGCGCCGGACAATGACATTTTGCTGCCAGAGCATATCCCGATCGAGAATGTTTCAGCGCTTTTTGAACTCATCGCCACTAACTATCAGCATGTATTCGCTGACCTGCCCCGCCATCTCGACTACATCGTCGCTGCAGCCATCGAGCAGGCTGACCAGCATCTAGTCGTTATGGAGCAGTCGGTAGCGGCATTGCGTGAGACGCTGCGGCTCCTCGACCTGCTCGGCAGCGAATTTGGCATAGGCGACACGCAGATTCGTGTCGTGATCAATCGTCACTGGAAGAACGCCAGTGTTTCTGAACGGCAGATCAGAAAAAACCTGGGTGAGTTTGAGATCGCGTGCATTCCCAACGACTTCCGATCGGTCAGCGAAAGCCTCGATATTGGCGTACCGGTGGTCAGTCATGCGCGCGGCTCGGCAGCCGCGAAATCCCTGCGGCGTCTGGGTGAACTGGTAACTGGCAAAAAGCCGGAGCGCCACTCTCTGGTCGGATCGCTGACCAGCATGTTCAGGAGTTAAGACAATGCGCGAAAAAAAATACCTGAGACAGCCCGCCGAAGCCGCCACGGTACTCGGCGGCAATGGAACAAGCCATACCTTTACAGATAAATCTGGCAGCAACCAGGAAAACCACTGGAAGCGGGAAATTTACCAGCGTCTGCTCAGCGTAATGGACCTGTCGCTGATTGGCACGCTGCCGGAACAGGATGCGCGATCACAGATTCGCAATCTCTGCTCCCAGCTGATGATCGACGAGTCAGTGCCGCTGAACCGCTCCGCACGGCAGCGAGTCGTACAGCAAATTGAGGATGAAGTACTGGGGCTGGGGCCGCTCGAACCATTGCTGGCTGACCCGGGCATCTCTGACATCCTCGTCAATCGTTACGACAATGTTTACGTGGAACGAGCTGGTAAATTGCATCCAACGGATGTCACCTTCGACAGCGACCAGCACTTACTGAACATTATAGACCGCATTGTCTCTGCCGTCGGTCGACGCATTGACGAGCTTTCACCCATGGTGGATGCCCGACTGAAAGACGGATCCCGAGTTAATGCCATTATTCCGCCACTGGCATTGGATGGGCCGTCAGTTTCAATTCGACGCTTTACGATCCAAATTTTGAGCATGGACAATCTCGTCAGGCTCAAATCGCTTACCGCCAGCACAGCAAAATTACTGCAGGGAATCGTAAAAGCGCGGCTGAACGTGCTGGTCTCAGGTGGCACCGGCACTGGCAAGACCACCATGCTGAATATTCTCTCCGGATATATCCCGGAAACCGAACGCATCGTTACCATCGAAGATTCGGCCGAGCTGCAGCTACAGCAGCCGCATGTCGTCAGGCTCGAAACGCGCCCGCCGAACATTGAGGGCAAAGGCCAGGTAACCCAGCGTGACCTGGTACGCAACAGCCTGCGCATGCGCCCGGATCGCATAGTGGTGGGGGAGGTGCGTGGTGGTGAGGCGCTGGACATGCTGCAGGCAATGAACACTGGTCATGACGGCTCACTGACAACAATTCATGCCAATACTCCTCGCGATGCGCTTTCCCGCATTGAGAACATGGTATCGATGACGGGCATCAATTTCCCGCCAAAAGCACTGCGGACACAGATTGCTTCGGCGATTGACCTAGTGCTGCAGATCGAGCGGCAGGAAGATGGCAGAAGACGTCTCGTGAGCCTGCAGGAAATCGTCGGAATGGAGGGAGACGTCATAACGATGTCTGAGTTATTCCGTTTTGAACGCACCGGCGTGGACGAGGACGGCAATGTACACGGAGTTTTTCGCGCCACCGGCGTAGTACCCGGCTTCCGTGAGGACCTCGAACGACGCGCCATTCCGTGCCCGCTGGAACTATTTGATCCCGAGAGGTGTGAGGAATGTTAGACCAATTCATACAGCCGGGTTTGAGTCTTTACGTGATCATGGTGTTTGCCGCCGTCTTCATGCTCTCGCAGGGAGTGATTGTGCCGGCCTTCGGCGATGCCAGGAAAACCGAACGGCGAATTCACCGCCGCCTGGCGCAGGTCGCCTCCACCATGCAACGTGTCCAACTGCGCTCATTGCTGCGCGATAAATACCTGCATCGGCTGTCAGGGCCAGAGCGTTTTCTCGAGTCGCTGCCGGGAATGGAGGGTCTGGCAAGAAAAATCGAGCAGGCCGGGCACACGATGCTCGCCTATAGACTCGTCTTCCTCAGCATAGCTTTGGCAGCACTGTTCGCGGCCGTCGCCTGGACGCTCAGCAGGATGCCGGGCACTACTGCAGCTTTTGCTGCCTTCGGCTTGTGGCTGCCGTTTATGAAAATAAATCGCGACCGCGCCAGGCGTATCGCAACTATAGAAGCAGGCCTGCCAGATGCCGTCGACATTATCAAGCGCGCTCTGAAGGCCGGCCATCCCTTCAGTGACGCCGTGAATATGGTCGGCCAGGAAATGGAGGGCCCCGTGGGACGCGAATTTGCGCTCACCTTCGCCGACATCAACTATGGCAACAACCAGCGCAATGCGCTGTTAGGTCTGGTCGAGCGTGTGCCGAGCATGACCGTAACTGCAATTGTTACTGCGGTACTCATCCAGAAAGAAACCGGCGGTAATCTGGCCGAAATCCTCGATCAGCTGAGCCGACTGATTCGGGCCCGCTTCCGATTCTACCGCAAGGTGCGCACGCTCTCGGCCGAAGGCCGACTGTCGGCGTGGATACTGGGAATGATTCCATTAGTGCTGTTCGCAATCGTATGGATTACCACGCCCAGTTACCTGCCCACCCTGCTGGAGGAGCCACTGGGCCGCAAACTCATTATGGGTGCGGCAGTGTTGATGCTAATAGGGACAATCTGGATCAGGAGGATCATCAGGATAGAGGCATAGTATGGACTATCTACTTGCGATACTGAAAACGACAATACAGGACACCGACGTTGTCCGCATCGTATTCGTGCTGCTGGTTGCCGCGGCCGTGTTCGGAATCGGCATATCAGTTTCCATGCTGGCGGCAAGCGCCACCAGCCCATTGCGGCGGCGCCTCAACGTCGGACAGTCGCCGGCGCCGGCAAGCGCCGCCAACAAGCTGGCCAAGACTATCGAACCGGTCTCCGGCTTCTTGCTTCCAACCAAAGAAAAAGAACTGAACGCAGTTCGCGCCAACCTGGTGCATGCAGGCTATCGTACGCAAAACGCTGTTTCAGTTTTCTATGCCCTGAAGGCGTTGTTGGCACTGTCGCTGCCGTTCATTGTGTTGTTACTCGCGCCGTTTTTCCCGCAGCTGCAGACATCAGTCATCATATTTATCACGATGTCGGCTGCTGCTGCCGGCGTCGCCGGACCAAATATTTACCTGCGCCGACAGGTCAGGCGACGTCAGCGAGCGCTGCGTCATGGCTTTCCGGACGCGCTCGACCTGCTGGTCGTGTGTGTCGAGGCAGGGCTCGGCCTCAGCGCGGCGGTTCAGCGTGTCGCCGCAGAAATTTGCGTAAGTCACCCTGAGCTCGGCGAAGACCTCCTGCTGGTAACCTGCGAAACACGGGCGGGTGTCGATAGCGTCACCGCATTGAAGAACCTGGCTGCGCGCACCGGACTGGAAGACATACGCGGCCTGGTGACATTGCTGGCGCAAAGCATGCGCTTTGGCACCAGCATCGCCGACACTCTGCGGGTCTACTCCGAGGAGTTTCGTGACAAACGCATGCAGGCTGCCGAGGAGCAGGCAGCCAAGCTCGGCACCAAACTGATTTTTCCGCTGGTGACATGCCTGTTCCCGGCGTTTTTTGTCGTAACGATAGGCCCGGCGATACTGAAAGTACTCGCCGCCGTAGGAAGAATATGATGCGTTACCTGCCATTGATGATTTGCGCGGCAGTCACGGGCTGCGCCACTGCCCCTACTACCCAGCCGGGCGACTATTCCGAGCTGTATTCCGGCCGGCCTCAAACGGTTTTTGCCACCGAAGTTCCGCCAGATTCGGCGCAGGCCGCGCTGCGTTCCGGCGACGCCGCTCTGGCTGAAGGCGATATCGACCGGGCGATGTATCACTATATTCACTCGCTCGAGCTCGATGACAGCGGTCCAGACGCCTTCTATCGTCTCGGGGCAATACACACCCGGCGCAGCAACAACAGCATGGCATTACGTGCGCTCCAATATGCCCTCGAACGCGATCCGGAGCACGCGGCCGCCCTGGAAGAAACGGGCCTGATCATGCTGAAACAACAGCGTCTTGAACAGGCCCGGGACTATCTGCAGCGAGCTGTTACTTCGGCCCCCGATCGCGCTCGGGCACACGTCGGCCTCGGCATCGTTGCTGATCTGCTGGGCAACCACGACCTGGCAACCAGTAAATTTGAAGTTGCGCTGACCCTGCAACCGCAGTCGGCAGATATTTTCAACAACCTCGGTTATTCGCGCTACCTGGCCGGCGACTGGGACGCCGCCGAACGCCACTACCGCGAGGCGCTGAGGATCGATGCGAAGCATGCCCCTGCCGTGCGAAATCTTGCCCTGGTTCAGGTGCGCCGCGGCAATCATGATAGTGCGCTGGCGTTATTACGCCAGGCATCGACGCCGGCCGAGGCCAGCAATGACGTTGGCTATCTGTGCATGCTCGACGGCCGTCACGAGTGCGCGGAACGCTATCTCCAGCAGGCCACCGCGCTGTCTCCATCGTACTATGCCCTGGCACACGACAACCTGGCCCGAAACCGGTCACGCGCAACCCGTAAAGACCCGGCAAAAGCAGGCCAATATATTGGCGGATCCACCAGCATAGTTAAGGTGCCGGTCGTCAGTTCTGAACCCATTCCTGTGCCAGCAGAGAATAATGCGTTCACAACCCCGGCAAATGACGAGGACTCGCTGGTTAGACGATACGTGCTGGCTGACGTGCTGAATGTACGCGCCCGGTCAAACGAAACAGGCATAATCCTCGACCGGCTTCCGCGCGGGCGCGCGGTGCAGATCCTGCGTCGCGAGGGCGACTGGGCCTACGTGATGTACTGGAACGATGACAGCAGCGAGTCTCTGCCCCACCGCGGCTGGGTGCATGAATCGTTCCTGTCGGAGCAACTGGCCGACGCCTGACTTAAACAGCTTGCGGCATGCTGTCCATTGCGGCCCGGACTATTGCAGCAGATGCGTCAGCCGAGCCCGCTGCCTGGCTCAGTCGGCGCCGCCACTGGCGTGCACCGGGCTGCCCCTGGTAGATGCCCAGCATGTGCCGGGTCATGCTGTGCAGGCGCACGCCCCTTTCAAGTTGCGCGGAAATATAAGGAAGATAGGCGGTGATGACCTGCTGGCGTGTAATTTCAGCAGCAACCGGATCAACCATGCGCTGCATTTTGTTCAGCACCATTGGCGACTGGTAGGCCGCCCGGCCAATCATTACCCCGGTGAACTCCTGCACCATCGTGCCGAATTGCTGCGCGTCACGCACACCGCCATTGACGATGATCGGAACTGCCTCGTCAAGCTGCTGCTGTAACCAACTGACCACTGGATAGTTGAGCGGCGGCACTTCGCGATTTTCCTTCGGGCTTAGTCCCTCAAGCAAGGCCTTGCGCGCATGGACAATCAACGCATCACATCCGGCCCCCGTGACTGCCGCTGCAAACTGCAGCAGAAACTCCGGGCTGTCGTCGTCATCAACGCCAATACGGGTCTTGACCGTCACCGGCAAACTTACAGCCTCGCGCATAGCAGTGACGCAATCCGCAACAAGCTGTGGCTCACGCATCAGGCACGCGCCAAACCGGCCCGCTTGCACCCTGCCACTGGGACAGCCGACATTAAGGTTTATTTCATCGTAGCCGAATTTCTCGCCGACGGCGGCTGCCATTGCCAGCTGCTGCGGGCAGCTGCCACCCAGCTGCAGCGCCAGCGGGCGTTCACGCGGATCAAATGCCAGCAGCCTGTCTACATCGCCGTGCTCGATTGCCGCGGCAACCACCATTTCGGTATACAGCAAGGCGCCAGGCGCGATGAGACGCAGCAGGTAGCGGCAGTGGCGGTCGGTCCACTCCATCATCGGCGCCACACACAGGCGCCGGTCGAGTCGCGCCCGGCCTGGAACAGCCACCGCAATCATCGATGCAATAAGCGCGTCACAGGCCGTAGCGTGTTTCGGCGATCAGGTGATCAACCACGTCGGCTAACGCGGTCTCGGTGTTTTTTCCTTCAGCAATTGCGCGCTCATAAACGGCCACCTGCTGTTTTGCGCTGTTACCCCGCCGGACTATGTCACGCGCACCATTGACCGCATCAACGCACTGAAAATACTCTGCATCTTCGCGCGTCATATCGAGTAGTTCCTCAAGTAGCTCGTCGTAGGGAATGACGGCCGCCTTGCCGAAATCGATCAGCCCTTCGTCACAGCCATAACGCATGGCACGCCAGCGGTTTTCCTGTATCAGCATCTTCTTGTACCCCCGCCAGCGCAGGTTGCGGGAGCGCAGGCGCCAGAGCATACGCGCCAGGCACAAGGTCAGGGCTGCAACGGTAATTGTGTCGTCGGCCCGCGTGCACACATCGGTGATACGCATCTCCAGCGTTGGATAACGGCTGCTCGGTCGCAGGTCCCACCAGATCTTGGACGCATCCTGGATAATGCCGGCATCGATCAGTATCTGAACGTGCCGCTGATACTCGGCGTAGCTGGTGAAATAACTTGGCAACCGTGTTCGCGGCAGCCCGTCGAAGACCGTCAGCCGATACGACTGCAACCCGGTATTTTGTCCGCGCCAGAACGGCGAGGAACAGCTAAGGGCAAGCAGATGCGGCAGGAAATACGCCAGCTGGTCCAGCAGGTCGACCCGCATATCGTCGCTGTCGATACCCATGTGCACGTGCATTCCGCAGATCAGCAGGCGCCGGGCCGAGGCCTGCATGTCACGATTCAGGTCGCGATAGCGATCTTTGTCGGTGTATTTCTGTTCGTGCCACAGGGCGAACGGATGGGTCGAGGCGGCGATTGGCGCCAGCCCGTGCTTGTCGGCCACATTCACTATGGTACGGCGCAGCCGGTTCAGATCGCTGCGGGCCTCATCGATACTGGCACATACCCTCGTGCCTATCTCGATCTGCGCCCGCAGGAATTCCGGCGCGACCTGGCTGGATAACTGCTCCTCACACTCATGCATGAGGTCCGGGGGCGGATCATTGGCCAGATCACGCGTTTGTTTGTCGACAAGGAGATATTCCTCCTCGATTCCGACTGTAAAGGGCGGTTCCTTTAACGCCATGGGATCCCCGGGCCTCGTGTGGCTGATGTACCGGAGAATCCAAGAAACAGTCACCGAATGCAACGTATAACCCCCCGGCTGGCAACCCGCCCTTGCCGCGCCTGCGCGCGCGGCCCGGGGGCGCTACGCTGCGGCCAGGCTGTTTGGGAAATATCTCCCGTGCCGCGCTCAGGCCGTGAAACTGCTTGATTAGCCTGTGTTTCACGGCCCCACCCAATGTTGGATATTCCGTTAACTCAATGTTTTTTATTGTCTTTTCAGCTTGTTATACGCCACCCGTATTGTATAAGTAATTACTTATATTTATTGCCTCTGGTCGAATGAACCGGGCCCTAGTAAAGTAGTCCAAGGGTAGGCGCAGGCGGCAGATGGGTCCTAAACGGGCGATTCCTGAAGCGGTCGCGTAGTGATCAGGCGGGATTCCTAGAGGTAGCCAACACGTTCTCCATGTCTTCTGCTCGAATGCTTGCGGCCGCAGTCGCTTTCGGACTTGCCGCCTGCGCTCATACCCCATCCAGTGATTCCCAACTGTACCTGCCGGACGTCCGGCAGGGGATGGCAGTGCGCATGGTGTCGTCAGATGTTGTACCTGATGGCTACGATGACCACATCGTCGTACTCATCGATCGCGATATCCTGGCGCAGGCGTACACCAGCAGCTACCGTGCCGCCCGACCAGGGTACATTCCTGCTGCCGCCTACCGGCGCCAGCCAGATGCACGTCCCACCACGGATAATTCAGGGGCCTCTGTTTCCTCAGGTCGGCCTGTCACCGGCCCGGCACGTCGTGCCACTTCGACACCGGTCCACCGCAGCCCGGGCGTTCGCTCTCACAGCAACGACCGCTAGACGGCCTCGGCCTTGTTGAACTCGATAATTGTTGCCGTCTCCTGCGGCGCGAATACCTCGCGCCCGGTCGCCTCTTCAGGCATCGCAAACAGGAAGCCCTGCGCGTAATTGACGCCGGCAGCGCGGACCTTGGCCAACACCTCGTTTGTCTCGATACCCTCGGCAATGGTCTTCAGTCCCATTACATGACCAACCTGGTTGATCGCAGCAACCATGCTGTGATCAACAACGTCGTGGGCAATATTCTTGACGAAATGACGGTCAATCTTCAGATAGTCAACCGGCAGATCCTTGAGATATGCAAAAGATGACAGACCGCTGCCGAAATCGTCCAGCGAAAATTCGCATCCGAGCTTGCGGATCTCGTGCATGAAGTGCACTACCTCATCCAGGTTTGAGATAGCTGCTGTTTCCGTTATTTCGAAACAGATGGCTCCCTTTTCGTAATGATGTGACTCGAGTTCAGTCCGCAGGGCGGACAGGAAATACGGATCGCTAAGTGACGAGCCCGAAAGATTGATTGACAGCGTGTAGGCTTTGCCATCAGGCAGCTTGTTACGCTGGACCAGGTTTGCCAGTGCGTGCCTGACCACCCAGCGATCAATAACCGACATCAGGTTGTAACGCTCGGCCGCCGGGATAAACGAATTGGGCGGCACCAGCTTGCCATACGGGTCACGCATCCGCAGCAACAGCTCGAAGTGTTGCTTGCTGTCAGTCTCATCCAGCGGGATGATCGGATGATAGAACAGGGTCAGCCGGTCATCCTCGCAAGCCTGGGTTATACGCGACACCCATTGCATCTGTTTGTGCTGCGACGGCGCCGCCTCCGCCCGATAAATACTGACGCGATTTCGCCCCGCATCCTTTGCGGCGTAACATGCGACGTCCGCGGCGCTGAGGACGCTCGAAATACTCTCGCTGCGCGCATCGATCTGCACAACACCAATACTGGCGCTGACTCCGAAGGTCCGGTCGTGCCAGATGAAGCGAAAATCATTAACGCTGGACCTGATTTTTTCAGCAATTCGTTCGGCGCGCTGCAGGGGGCAATCTATCAGCAACAGGCAAAACTCGTCGCCCCCGAGACGTGCGAGACAGTCAGTCGAGCGAATCTGTTCCTGCAGCAACGCAGTTACCCGCTTGAGCAGCTCGTCGCCGGCTGAATGACCGCAGGTGTCATTGACGACCTTGAACTGATCAAGGTCAAAATACAGCAGGCAATGCTCGAGTTTTTCATCCTGCCATACTCCCTGAACCGCTTCGGTCAGGCGGTTCTCCAGCTCGCGCCTGTTGATCAAACCGGTCAGAGCATCGTGAGCGGCCTGGTACGACATGCGCTGGTACAGGCTGCGCTCCTGGCTCACGTCGTGAAAAACCATGACCGAGCCGATGACGATGCCTTCACGACTACGGATTGGTGCCGCGGAAAACTGTATGGCGAACTCCTCTCCATTTCCGCTGCGTAACACGGTACCGCTCTTGCCCTCGACAGTGCGCCCCTCGCGCAGGCATTGCAGCACGGGATTTTCAATCACGCTGCCGCTGTCATCACTCACCAGCGTGAGGAGGTCGTCGACAAGTCGTCCTGCGACCGAGCCTGCCGTGCAGCCGAGTCGCTGCTCTGCCATCGGATTGAGATACTCCACCAGCCCGTGCTCATCGGTCGTAATTACCGCATCGCCGATTGACTGCAGCGTGACCTGTGCCCGCTCCTTTTCCTGGAATATGGCCCTTTCAGCATCTTTGCGTGCAGAGATATCGGTCACTGTCCCCATCATCCGCAGCGGCCGTCCGTTGTTGTCACGATGGATCTTGCCCTTGCCCTCGATCCAGCTGATCGCGCCATCGTCCCGCACGATACGGTGCTCGACAGCGTAGTGCTCATCGCCGCCGGCCAGCGCCCGCGAAATAGTCTGTTCGACTAACTCACGGTCATCCGGGTGAACGCACGAAAAATATGCTTCGAAGGTTCCGGAGAACTCATCCGGCTGCACCCCGAATAATTCTGCGGTCCGGCTGGACCAGACTACTTTGTTCGATTCTATGTACCAGACCCAGGTACCCATACGCGCTGCAGCCAGGGCCATGCGCAGTTGCTCTTCCTTGCTGCGCAGGGTTGCAGCTGCCGCCTGTTGTTGGGTGATATCTCGGGCGACCGTGGAAAAGTAGTCCACCGCGCCGTTGTCCTGGCGGTGGGCAATGGTGATTTGCGAAACGGGAAAAGCCTCTCCGTTTGCATCCTGCATTTGCAGAGTGCTCTGCCAGGCTCCGTCCCGGACTGCTTTTTGCAATCCCTGTTCACGCACGACCTGCGCGTCTGATTCACAACACAAATCAGCGAGGCTCATGCCGGACAGATCTTCGTCAGCACTCAGCCCGAGCTGGCGGCGACCGCTGCTGTTCAGATAGCTGACCGCTCCGGAACGATCGCTCATCACGACCAGATCCGGCGTTGCCTCCAGCAAGGACATCAGCCGCTGCTGATCGCTCGCGGCGCGCCCGTGCTGCAGCTGAGATACGAATATGTCGCCAACAAGACGTAGCCGGTCCAGCACCTGCTGCGGCCACTGGCCTGCGGCGGATGAGGATTCGAACATCAGGAAGCCAACCAGCTTGCTGTCAGCCAGCATTGGCACTACTGCAAGAGAACCAATATCGTTTTCCTGGCAGCGCTTGCGCTCGCGCCAGGCCTCGGGCGGCAAAGTTGCAGTGTCAGCAACGTGAAACACCCGCACCTGGCGCACATTTGCAGCAAGCCAGGGCAGCTCGGTATCAAGCAGCAGACGCTCTGCGTACTCGGACTTACGGCCCCACTCGTGGGTACATTCAACCAGGTCAGGGCGATCGGCCGAGTTGGTAGAGAACTGGTACACACTGCCGCGCTCTACTTCGCGGAACTCGCAGATGCGTTCAATTGCATCAATGATGGACTTGTCGATGCCCTTGAGACTGGCCTCGATCAGGTTAGCGCACAGATCACTGAGAAATCGTTCAAACTCCGCGCTGTAGCGCAGGCGCTGTTCTGCTTCCTTCCGCTCACTGATGTTTACTATGCTGGCACGGATCAGGTTTTGTGATGCCGACGGAAAACGCACGTAGCTTATTTCGGCGGGAAAGCGGCTGCCATCCTGCGCCTGGCAGTGCCATTCAAAAACCGGGCTCTCACCTGACATCGTTCGGGCCAGGAAAGTAAGCGCCGAGAGCTCAGACTGGCTGCCGTCGGGCTGATGTTCCGGGCTGAGGTCCTGGTAGGCCTTCCCAAGCAATTCGGACCGATTGAACCCGAACAGCTCGACAGCGTGGCGATTCACGTCCGTAATCATCCGGGTGTCGGCGTCGAGCACGATAATTGCCTCGGGCGCGTGCTCGACCAGCATGCGGTATCGTTCTTCGCTCTCGCGCAGCACGTTTTCCTTGTTCTTGCGCACAGTGATATCACGGATACTCACCATG
The DNA here is from genome assembly GCA_013003425.1 of Gammaproteobacteria bacterium. Classification (NCBI taxonomy): domain Bacteria; kingdom Pseudomonadati; phylum Pseudomonadota; class Gammaproteobacteria; species Gammaproteobacteria bacterium. Next base: position 142,295 of record JABDJB010000006.1, read on the forward strand.
AACAGCCGCCGCTCTTCCAGCATGGTTTCGCTGGCCGTCGCATCGATCGGGAACATCTTGCCGTCAGCACGACGGGCCAGCAGATCGGCGACGGGATCCTTGCGGTCGGTACGATCGGTCAGCCGTTCAAGAAATTCTGCCGGCAGTGCCTGTGTGACAGTCGGTATCAGTATCGAGAGGCTTCGCCCGACCATATCGTCCGCTGAGTGACCGAACAGTGTCTCGGCGGCTGGATTGCAATGTTCAATCACACCAGCGTCATTTACGGAGAACAGCGGGTCGGCCATGTTTTCCATGATCGCGCGGACCCGGCCCTCGCCCTGCTCCAGCGTGCGCCGGTTCAGGTCTTGCAGCTCGTCGGACATCAGCCGCAGCGCGCGGTCGGTCAGACGGCGTTCACGCTCGATCGCCTCGTAGTGCTCGGATATGAGCACACACAGTTCTTCCAGATCAGGTTGCCCGTCGCTGCTCTTTTGCGCCGCTTTGCGCAGCTGCCGGACAAGAACTTCGTTCACTGATTGGCAGGTCTTTTTCAGTCTTCGCGTTCGGCCAGGACGGTAACGGTCATCGTCTGATTGTGAAGCTCGCAGCTGCCCAGCTGCACGTGCGGCGAGATTTCGCCGTAGGAGTAGTACCCCAGCTGGCAGACCTTGTTGCCCAGCAATTCTGCAACGGCAGCAACCTCCTCCGAGGTGCGCTGTCCCAGCACCATCTTGCGCCCGACGCAGCTGATCAGGACTGCCAGCTTGCGCCCGTCAAGACCGCGTGCACCGGCGATTCGGGCAGCCTCGCCGGCACCATCGATCAACCGCTCAAAATTTGCGCGCATCAGCTGCGCCTTGAAACCCTGCGGCATGTCGCCGGCAAAAGTCATTGACTGCTCTGCTTCGTCAACTGCGAGTATCGTTCGTACCAGGCCGATTCCGTCCGAGTCGCTGGCGCGCACCATCAACGGGAACAGCAGTGCGCTGCCGGGCAGGTTTGCTGCTTCATCGCCAAGGTAGCGCTTGTACAGATCAAGGGCCGGCTTGCCGTCAAGTTCATACAGGACGTTACCTTCGGCACGCGTAATTGTCCGCTCCGGGCCGAATGGATCCCAGCCACCTACCGAGCCATGCCCGACGGTTACATTGGCACCGTACAAGCCGATCGCGGCAACACAGCCAGCTTCTGCCGGCGCATCACAGCTCACCAGGGTGCTCTCGAAACGATCGGCATCGCCGGCAAGTCCGCCGGTGATTGGCACATCACCACCCACGGCACTGGTCAGACCACGCACGAGCTCACTGCCATTCACCAGTATGCCGTCGGATATGACAAGCACGCAGCGCAGATCTTCATCGGCAAGCTCTGACCCCAGCTCGACACCAGCGTAAAACGAGTCGACAACATTCTCCATGTGCCGCGATGCGACCCTGACTCGGGTGCTGTCGAACTCTACGGCACATGCTACCGCCGTATTGTCATGCACATCGGTATCGACTATTTCTCCGGCTGTACTACAGCCGACGATATGCGCGTTGGGGTAACTGTTGCGCAGGATATCGAAGTAATACGGTGTGGAAAGCAGCTCTTTTGCACCGAAGTGCAGAACCAGCTGCGGTTCGTTGACCTGATCTGAATCAGGAAGTATTCGCCAACCGCCATCTGAATCGAATAAGGACTGCTCGACTTTCATAATTATACCGCTCCAAGTGTCTCTGAAAGAACCGGGCGCCCAGCGCTCCGTGCTGAACCGTTCTCGCGCAAGCTTATGTCCGCAGCCAATGCCGGCGCTGCGGAACATGTCACAAGATGCAATGATGGTTCCTCAGGGGAATGTGACTCACGTCACACTTTTGCGCGGGAGTCGGGCATCAGGCTGATGCGGCGCCGGGTAGCCGGCGCGGTAGCTTTTACTTTTCGCTGGCTGGCAGGATCACGACGAGTTCCCCGTCCGCCCCGGCAACAGCCTTGGCTCGTGTGGCCGGAGTTGCAGTCTTTCCACTGCCGACCTGTACCGGCACCTGGAATACCCTCACCTGCTTGCTATCCAGCTGCGCAACGACACTGAGATAGTGCCGGCCATCCCGCTGCGGAAGCAGTGAAAGCTCTACCGGCTCTGCGGCACGCACCCGGCGCAGAACGCGTCGATCAAGGCCGAGCGCCGTTGCAGCACCAACCTCTACACGTGTCACCTCACCGATGCCAGCCGTAAATTCCATCGTTACGACGAGCGGCTCCCCTGCAGCCGGGACCCGGTCGAACTTATGCTGCATCGTGACCGCAGCAGTTCTCTTGCCGGGGCTGGTCACAACCGGTCGGGCCTTGACGCCCTGGCTGGCCATGGTGGTAGCAATTCCGGTAGCCCCTGGAACCGTGGTTCCCAGTGCAAGCAGTAACACACCGGCGAGAGCAGTTTTCATCGGCATCTCCATCAAATTTCTTCCACCGCGACATCGATACAGGTCCTGCCACGTGGCGTATCGCCCAGGTTGCTGAATTCATAAACCTCTATTACGTAGGTTCCAGGCGTCAATCCCACATCATAGACTTCGCTGCTGCCCACCTCTTCCGATGTGCTCAGCAAATCACCTGCATGCAGAACGATATCGGGGTCACTGCTGGACGGTCCGACCGCCGTTATGCGGTAGTTGGCTGCATTGGTCACATCGAGGCGCAAAAAGCGACGCACTGACAGCTTGTTGTACGTACCAAATCCGCTATCGCCGCCCAGGGTGCATACCCGCACAGCATCACCATGGGGCGCAATATCGCTGTACACCGGCAGGACAGAACTGCCTCGCCCGCTGTCATTGGTTTCACCGACAGCAAATTCGTTAATGGTCGTACCGTCAATATCCTGGTCTTTTACAATCGCGTCGATCGCAGCGGCAGAAGCCGGGTTTGCTGCCTTCAGCAAAGAAGCAAAGGTAAATATGGTTACCTGGGAGGCGGCCCCGCGCAGCGGTCCGGTAAACAGCTCATAGACCGGGCTGAAGCCAAGCGTCAGGGAGTCAACTCCATCGTCGGCCGCGTCCACGACGTCATAGATAATGCTCTGAACTGATCCTTCACTGAACCAGCCGGGATTCAGGTTATTGTTCGACTCGACGTCGATTTGAAAGCCGCTGGCCTGGCCAAAACCGAGCGCGTCCCGTGTAACCGGATCGCCGGTACTTATGCCGGCAAACGCATAGCCCCAGCCTTCGCTGAACGCCACACGCGGATCGAGACGATCGCCGTTGGAGTGTGGGCCACCGATAGTGTCGGTTCGTCCCAGCGCGTCCTCGAAAAAATGCCCGAATTCGTGAATAACCACATGCCGATCGTATTCGTCGGTATCGGCATCCTCACTGCCGAGCAACATGATCTCGCGCTGACCATTGGCAAGACGGCGGTAAAAACTGTTACCTATCTCGCCGATACTTTCGTCACCGCTGACCGACCGGTTGTCCGGGCTCCACTTGACCTGCAGCACGGGAATCTGTGCAGTGGGGTCAACCGCAACAACGCTGGCCACGGCATCGGTAATCGCGTCGAGTATCGCAAACGGCGCAGCTGCACGAAACCCGCTGTAGCTGCTGCCGTTCCAGCCGGAACCTGCGTGCAGATTACGCGTAAGGTCTGCTACACCGCTGTTGAATACCGCCGAGTCCAGCACGTAAAGCGCGTCCGACTGAGTATTGTCCACCACCCGGATATTCCAGGAGGCGCCACCGGTATTGGTAGTTTCCGCGCGGGCACGGACCACGACGTCGGTATTGCCGGGCACCTGCAGCGAGAAGTTACCCATGCTGTCGGTATTCGACGCCATGATTATGGTACTACTGCTGGCGCGAATTGCATGCACCTGCACATTGCGCACCGGCGCCGCAAAAGTCGAAGCGTAGTCGAGCCCGTTGACCGCATTATGCGGCACATAGTCGAACGTGACCTTCCCGCTGACTGTCACATTTCCGACTGAGTCGCAGGCATCGCCAAAGCCGTCATTGTCGAAATCGGCCTGAGCAGCATTGGCCACCAGCGGACAGTTGTCGGTCGCATCGCCGATGCCATCATTGTCATCATCGCTGTCGCAGGCGTCGCCGGAGGTATCGCCGTCCGTGTCCCGCTGGTTCGGGTTCGCAGCCAGCGGGCAATTGTCTGCTGCATCTGCCGTGCCGTCATTGTCATCATCGTTGTCACAAGCGTCCCCGACGCCATCATTATCGGAATCCGCCTGCGCCACATTGGCCATGGCCGGGCAATTATCCGACGTATTCATGACACCGTCGTTGTCGGAGTCCTTGTTCGTCAGGCCGCTGTCGCCGCCACTGCCTCCGCCGCCACATGCGGCGCCCAGCAGCAGCACCAGGACCAGTGGCAGCAGGCGAGCTGCGGATTTTTCACGATGCGCTTTCATTCACGAATATCCTAACGATAGCAAGCTGAACCCCGGCAGAACGGGGCACAAACTCGCTATTCTGGCGACTCTCGCAGCCATAGGCCCGGAACCGGTTCACAGTCAGAGGCAGTGCGTGACCGGGGTCCGTGGCGCTGCGCGCGGCAGCTGCTAATATTCGGCCGCCAAACGGGAGTTTACAAAATGCCGAAGACAATACTGGTCACCGGAGGTGCCGGGTACATAGGCAGTCACGTCGTGCGTCAGCTCGGAGAGGCCGGCCACGATGTAGTGGTCCTGGATAACCTCTACAGCGGTTTTTCCTCCGCCGTCCTGCATGGAACATTCGTCGAGGGCGACTGCGGCGACAGCGCCCTGCTGGATCAGTTGTTCGAGCGCCATAGATTCGATGCCGTAATGCACTTTGCTGCGCATACAGTGGTACCGGAGTCAGTCGCCGACCCGCTGAAGTACTACGGCAACAACACCTGCAAGACCCGAAATCTGCTGGAGGTATGCGCCAGGCAGAGGCTGAAGCACTTTGTATTTTCCTCCACAGCAGCGGTTTACGGCATTCCGGATACTGACGAGCTGATTGCTGAGGGAACCGCTACTGCACCGATAAATCCTTATGGCCAGTCCAAGCTGATGAGCGAACTGATGCTGCGTGATCTGGCCGCGGCGACAGATTTGCGGCACGTCACCCTGCGCTATTTCAATGTTGCCGGGTCCGACCCCGGCGGGCGCATCGGCCAGTCAACGGCCAAAGCCACCCTGCTTACCAAGGTCGCCTGTGAGGCGGCAACCGGAAAGCGCGACCGTGTCGCTATTTTTGGTACCGACTACCCGACTCCTGATGGCACAGGAGTACGTGACTATATACACGTGGAAGACCTCGCCTCAGCGCACCTGCTGGCGCTGGACTACCTGCGCAGCGGCGGCGAATCGACCACACTGAACTGCGGCTACGGGCATGGCTACAGCGTGCGGGAAGTCCTGTCTGCCGTAGAGGCAGCAGCGGGAAGCCCGCTGAACATCATCACGGAGGGTCGTCGCGCCGGTGATCCACCAATGCTGGTAGCCGACGCGGCACGCATCAGGAAGCTGTTTGGCTGGCAACCTGCCTATGACGACCTGGCAACTATTGTCAGCACTTCGCTTGCGTGGGAACGCAAGCTGGCCGGACAACAGTAACCACTCAGACCAGGCCCCGACATGACTGAAATTCTCTGTGGCACACATGCACCAATCACGGGTTTCGAGGTTCGTGACGGCGAACTGTGTGTTGGCGGTGAGTCCCTTTCACACTGGACCGGGAAGCTCGGCCAGACACCCTACTACCTTTATGACAGCGCGCTGATCCGGCAACGCGTCGAGCAGCTGCGTTCTGCAATACCGCAGGTACATATCCATTATGCCGTGAAGGCCAATCCGCTAAAGCAACTCGTGTCATTTATTGCCCCACTGGTTGACGGGCTGGACGTGGCCTCCGCCGGTGAGCTGGGGCTGGTCATGAACTGCAACGTGGCGGCAGACCGCGTCAGCTTTGCCGGCCCTGGCAAGCGTGACAGCGAGCTGGAGCTTGCCCTGCGCGCCGGTATCACAGTCAACATCGAATCGCCGCGAGAGCTGGACGTGCTGCAGCGCCTTGGCGCCAGCCAGGACCTGCGGCCGCGGGTGGCAATCCGCGTGAACCCTCCATTCCAGCTGCGCGCATCCGGAATGCGAATGGGCGGTGGTGCCCAGCAGTTCGGCATCGATTCCGAACAGGTCCCGGCGCTGTTGCGCCAGATCGATCCTGATGCCGTCGACTTTGTCGGCTTCCATATTTTCACCGGGTCACAGAATCTCGATACCGCAGCTATCTGCGAGGGCCAGCGCAGCACCTGCGAACTGGCCATCGAGCTTTCCCGGCACGCGCCCGGACCGGTGCGGAAACTCAACATTGGCGGCGGCTTTGGCATCCCGTATTTTCCCAATGACAAGCCGATCGACCTGCAAGCAATCAGCAACAACCTGGCGGCACTACTGCCCGGGGTCGAAACAGCCATGCCGGGGGTCCAGGTCGTCCTCGAGCTGGGACGCTACCTGGTCGGTGAGGCGGGCGTATACATTTGCCGCGTAATTGACCGCAAGGTCTCGCGTGGCAAGACGTTCCTTGTTACTGATGGCGGATTACACCACCACCTGGCCGCAAGCGGTAATTTTGGCCAGATCTTGCGCAAGAACTACCCGGTCGTTGTCGCAAACCGGATGGGATCAGCAAAAACCGAGAAAGCTTCCGTCGTCGGACCGTTGTGCACGCCGCTGGACCTGCTGGCAAACGACATGGACCTGGCAGTCGCCGAACCTGGCGACCTGGTCGCTATATTTCATTCCGGCGCCTACGGCGCCAGCGCCAGCCCGCAGGCATTTCTCGGGCACCCACCGGTAGCGGAACTACTGGTCTGACCCTGCCCGCAGCTGCTGCAGGAATGTCACCGTCCTGCCGGCCACTTCATCGCGCCATTGCGCCCGCGAAAACGTGTGATTAGCCGATTCAATTTCATGCAAGGCACAGTCTGGCCGCGCAAATCGCTTGCGCCAGGCAGCGGACGTTGCCAGCAGTTCGCTGAATTCGCTGGCCGTCATGTCGTTGCCACTGAGCACCAGCAGGACCGGGCCGGTAAAGCCTTCCAAACCGGTCTGCATCCGCTGCACGTAATCTGGCACAGCCTTGCCGGCACGGGCGGCCGCACGACGGTTGGCAAAATACGATCGCAAGGAATTTCCCAGCTTTACCTTTCCTGTAAACAGTTTTTTCCAGAAAGAAACACTGGTCAGACGCGACGGGTAATACGAAACAACTCGCGCCTGCTCGAGTGTCCCGCTGCCGCGCACCCACGGGTTGAGCAGAACCAGGCCGACCACACGCGGGTCGCTGGCTGCATACATCATTGTTGCAGAGGCCCCGTCACACAGCCCGAGCAATACCACCTGCCTGGCCTGCGGTACGGTCAGCAGCAGCGTATCGATGGCACTGCGAATATCTGCGTCGAGTTTCTCGAAGTGCCTGCGCGGGCCCGTGGAGTCGCCACTCCCGCCAAAATCGAAAGTCATGGCAGCGAAACCGGCCTGTGCGGCCGTCCGGCACAGCAGCGCGAACTGCCGATGACTGCCAACCCGATATTGCGGACCACCAGTCACAACTAGCAATGCTGTTGCTTGCGGGTGCGACGGAATGTCCGCCACCCCGACCAGGCTGGTATCGTTGCACGGAAAAACTATTGCCTGTCGCCCGATTTGCTCAGGCATTTGCAGCACCCAGTTGGTCGCAGGTTGCGTCTACCAGCCCGGGTGCGGCGACGACTTCTACCGCCGACCAGTAGGGCTCGTAATCTGCCGTGCAGACCAGGTCCGGCGCCAGGCCCGCCTCGCGCACAACCGCCTCGGTTTTGGCACTGCGACTGATCACGCATACAGACTGGCTGAGTGTGCTACGTGGCACCTGCAGGGCAGCCAGCTGTGCAACCATATCCGGGTGCAGCGCATAGCCGCCCACCTCCAGTGTTTCGCCGTTCTCCAGCCGCTGGCGTAACGTCGCCACCGACTCATCCCGGCCCGACATCATTGCCGCCATGGAACGGGTCAGCAGGAAACGGTCGAGGTAGCCGCCGGCATCAAGCACCGGATCCCACAACACCAGCCGTCCTGCCGCGTTGTCGGCAGCGTATTGCAACGCCAGCAATGCCCCGAGTCGAACACCAATGATGTCAACGGCGACACGACCGGCGGCCGCAATCGAAGAAATCACATCGTCGAGATCGTCCAGCCAGGTGTCCCAGCGGGCGGCGGAAAAGTCCCCGTCGCTGTCCCCGGTGCCGTGCAGGTCAAAATAACAGCAGGCCAGGCCGCGCGCTGACAGCGCCTCGGCTGTGGCTGCCATGAGCGGCCTGGCGCGATTCATTTCTTCGCCAAATGGCGGGACTATCACCACGCACCGCTTGGCCGCGCCAGCAGGCTGGCGCCTGAGCACAAACAGCCGTCCAGAGCGGGCTGCCACAAACCCGGCCTGCAGATCAGGCTGAGCAGCACTGGCTAACCCTTCGATGTAATCGCCGAGCGTACCCACCGTAGTGAACATTTCCGCGCTGATTTCGTCGTCAGCGAATTCAATTTCGAACTGCTCCTCCAGCGCCAGCAGCACCGAAGCCACGGCCAGGGAATCGAATTCGGGTATGCCGCCAAGCAGCCGGGTATTGGCATCGAGTATCGTCGCCGGGCTCACCTGCAGCACGCTGCGCAGCGTGGCAATCGTCTTGTCTATTGTCTCAACTGCTGCCACTGGGTATTCCTGCCGTCACTTCGTGCACCAGTTGCGTGATGCGATCAACATTGTCGTCCCAGGTCATCCGTCCTGCCTCGATGTCTGCTGCCGCCTTGCTGCCCAGTGCCTCACGCAGCTGGCGATTCAGACACAACTCACTGATTGCCGCCGCCAACGCGCCGGTTTGCCCGGCGTCAAATAGCCTCGCTGACACACCATCGTCCAGAACTTCTTCAATATTGGGGGTGCGTGGCGCAACGATCGCACAGCCCATGGCCATATATTCAAACAGTTTTAGCGGCGATGCGTACGGCGTTACGGATGGTTGCAGGGCAATATCAAAACAGGCCGTAAATCCTGGCACATCATCCCTGTCGACCAGACCGGTGAAGTGCACGCGCTCGATAAGCTGCAACTCCCTCGCCTGCGCCTCGAGCGCTGCTCGCCCGGGGCCATCGCCCACCACCAGCAGGTGCACATCGCTACGCTCCAGCCGCGCCAGCAGTTCGACTACCTCGTCCAGTCCGTGCCACTCCCTGACAAAGCCAGTGAAACCGAGTACCAGGGCATCCTGTAGCCCGAGCTTTGCGCGCGTGGTCGCGGAATCCCGCGCCCCGGCGAACCTGGCGCGATTTATGCCATTGCGAATTATCACTATCTGCTCATCAGGAACGCCAGCGGCACGCAGATACCCGGCCAGCACGTTTGTTACCGGCAACGCGCGATCTGCCCTGCGCCACGCGTAGTTCTCCGACCACTTGGCAAGCCGTTTCAGTCGCAGACTGCCATAACGCTCACGTTCTTCTGCCAGCGGCGAATTTATCTCGAGCAGAAACGGCACGTCGAAACGGCCACGCAGCCATGCCCCGGCAGGAGAAAACAGATTGTATCGCTCATAATAAAGATCCGGTCGAAATGACCGGTGAGCGCGCCACAGGCGAACGGCAGTGAGCAGAGAAAACGCAAGCTCCAGCAACTCGTAGAGAGCACCCGGAAGCTTGCTCTTAAGCATTGCTATCAGTCCGCTCTCGCCGCCAAATTCCATCTCCTCGGCCATGCTCGGGCCAATGATCATTACCTCGTGACCAGCACGGCGAAATGCAGCAATCAGCTCGTCGATATGCACCGACTGGCCATCACGCGATGCGGTACGGTGATGATAAAGAATCCGCATGGTTCTATATCCCGATCAACGCAGGCTGAAAATACGACTGACTGTGTTCTCGAACATCAATAGCGACCACAGCACAGTGGCGTTGTTCTGCTGGCCGCTTGCGTGCCTTTCGAGCAAATTCTGCACCCGATCGACGTCGAATACCCCGAGTTGACCAAGCCGTGACTCGCCCAGCCGCTCGCCGGCCTCCGCTCGCGCCGGACCGCGCAACCATTCGGCGAGAGGAACAGAAAAACCCATTTTTCGGCGATACAGCAGGTCCTTGTCCAATCGGCTGCGCAATGCCGTTTTCAACAGGTATTTGCCGTCGCGACCGCGCAGCTTGTAAGCAGCCGGTAAGCCGGACGCCCACTCCACAAACTCGTGATCAAGAAACGGAACCCGTACTTCAAGACTGTTGGCCATGCTGGCACGGTCTACCTTGGTCAGAATATCGCCCGGCAGCCAGGTTTTGAAATCGAGATATTGCACCAGGCCAAGGCCGTCGGCTACAGGAGACCTGGCCGCATGAGAATGAAAGTTCTCAACTGCCGAATACCCCTGCAGCCGCCTGGCAAAAGACTGTTCGTAAAGAGCGGCGCGGACTGCCGGCGCACAGCGCGAGACACTGTCGAAATATGCGTCAACCGAATCGGATGACAGCGCGCTGAAAGTTGTCTTTGCACGCAGGAACGACGGCGCCCAGTCAAGCTTCGGGTAGACCCGGGCCAGCGTACCAAACAGCGGCTGACGCAGGCGTCGTGGCAATGACCGGCGTACACGCTCTTCATGACAATGCCAGCGATACCGGCGATAGCCGGCAAACGACTCATCGGCACCGTCCCCTGAAAGGGCAACCTTGACTTTTTGCCGGGCAACCGCGCATACGCGGAAGGTCGGTATCGCCGAGCTATCAGCGAACGGCTCATCATAAACCTGCGCCAGGTCGTCGATAAGAGAAAAATCGTCTGCCGCGACCTCGCGACTGTAGTGATCAGTGTTAAATTTCTCTGCGACGCGTTGCGCATAGATGGATTCGTCGTAATTTCTGTCCCTGAAGGCAATCGAACAGGTCAGGACGGGCTCTGCAGCCAGCTTCGACATCGAGGCAACAACGGCGCTCGAATCGACTCCGCCTGACAAGAACGCCCCCAACGGCACGTCGGCAATCATACGACGCTGCACCGCCAGATCCAGCTGTCGCAAAAGCTCCTCGCCCAACTCTGCCTCACCTGCGCCGGCCAGCGGCGTGCAAGGCAGGTCCCAGTAGCGTTGCGGCTGCAGGGATGCCCCCTGACGCTGATCCACCAGCAGGGTGTGGCCCGGTTCGAGCTTGCTGACCGACGCCAGAATAGTGCGTGGCTCCGGCACATACCCCAGAGCCATGTAATCCTCGACGGCACGCTCATCGAGCTGTCGTTGCAACCGTGGATGTGCCAGCAGCGCCTTCAGTTCAGAAGCGAAAATCAGCGCATCGCCATCAACAACCGCGTAGTGCAGCGGTTTTATCCCGAGACGGTCGCGTGCCAGGAACAGGCATTTCCTGCGTGCGTCCCAAACCGCAAAGGCAAACATTCCGTTGTAGTGCCTGACGCAGTCGGCGCCCCATTCGGACCACCCATGAACAACGACTTCCGTATCCGACTGTGTTCGAAATACATAGCCGCGCGCTTCCAGCTGTGCACGTAATTCGCGGTAATTATAGATTTCGCCGTTGTAGGTAACGACGACGCTGTTGTCGGCGTTAGCCATTGGCTGCGCGCCGCCCTCGAGGTCAATAATAGACAGCCGCCTGTGACCGAGGCCTACCCCGTCGGATACAAAATAACCACTGCCATCCGGCCCGCGGTGCACGATTGCATCGCACATGCGAGCGAGCAGCTGCCGCTCTACCGGACGACCCGGTTCAAAGTTAATTACACCTGCGATACCGCACATTGAAATCTGGTCGCCCTAGTCAGCACAGACTTTATCGATCGCGTTCGTCAGGCATGCAGAGATCTGCGGCTGATACCTCTGTACATACTGCAGCAGCTGATCCAGATGCTCTTCGTCCACGGTGGCAACCGTGACTATGGCCGTAACATCATTGCGGCCGAGCAGCGTATTCCAGACTTCAGCCAGCTTGGCGCGAACCGATGAAGCCGCCCGCTGGCTGCCAATCTGATACCAGCTCGCGATATGAATGACCTGCCGACCTGATTTTGCCGCAACGACACGCATCCCGGCGTCTTCAACCTCGATCTCGCCAACGAGCCGCCATAACTCGTTATCGACCAGCCGGTTACCGCTGCTCGCAGCGTCGACGCCCACGCCGTCGAATATATCCAGAAACTCGAGAATGACGGTACCGTCGCGCACCACCGCGCGGCGTAGCGACCGGTCGCTCTGAAACGCGGCCGGCTGCCAGTAGCTGTCAGCAATCTCTATCTCGGCCCAGCCTTCAGGCACCGCCATGAACCGCGCATCAAGCGGCCCTGGTGGCGAACCGGCCAAAATACTCTGCGCGATCGGCCCGATCGCGATCAGCGCAAGCACGGCCACCAGCACCGTCAGCCGGGGCTTGCCTGCAGGGCGTTCCGCATCGAGCGGGCGCGCCCTCTCCGGATCCCGGTAGCGCACACCCACTACAAACAAGAGAAACATGACGAGGCCGAAAAACAACCAGCCATAAATGAAATGATCTACCCCTACCGCAAGCTTCATGCCACTCAGCGAAGCCAGCACCACTATCATGTAGGCGCGTATCCCGTTGGCGAGAATGGGAATGAGAATGGCGAAACAGATCAGGATCAGTCGCTTCCGCCACGAGGTGTAGGTCAGGTATGCAAATATTGCTCCCAGCACGACTGACGCGATCAGGTAGCGAATGCCACTGCAGGCCTTTGCGATTTCAAAATCACCACCGGGCACTGCGAGGTACAAGCCCTCACGATAAACAGGAAAACCGGTCATGCGCAGCATCAAAGTGGTCAGATCAGCCGTAATTTCCATGAGACCCGGAATCAGGAACTCCCCGAACGGCACCGCAAAGAAAAGAAATGCCAGCGCGAAAGCAATGGGACGTAAGACGGCAACACCACAGATAGTGCCGATGGCGACCGGAATCAGGGCAACCGCCGCAAACTGCTCCAGGGCATTCACACTCAGTTGCTGCGCCACGAGCCACGCCAGCACCAGCAAGGCGAGGAACCCCAGCCCATACCACGCTGGCTTCAGCTGTGCCTGGCGCAGGGCGAATCGCTGCCGGTAAATAAGGAACAGCGTTAGCGGAACAACGATTAGCCCGTGAGCGAAAGTGTCGGAGCGCAACCAGATATCCGCCATCGCCGCAAAAGTGCTGTGGTAAGCAACGATTACGCAGGCAAAGACAAGAGCAATGATGGCGGCAGGCCAGCTGTCAAGCCCGTCGATAAGCTTGCCAAACCAGCTACGGAAGATCTCAGACAACTTTAACTCCTGCATAATCTCCGGCGAGCGCCTGGTCGAGCCGCTGCAGTGCCGCGGGCCATGAAAAGTGCCGCTCGACAAAGCGTCTGTTTTCGACTGGACGCGACCGGCCGAGCCGATCGACAACCTCTCGTGCAAATTCCTCTGCCGTTAATGCCACACCGAGCCCACCGGGGACTGTGCCAATTCCCCGCGCCGCGGCCGGCGTTGCAACGACCGAGCAGTTCATTGCCAGGGCCTCGAGCACCTTGTTCTGCAAGCCACGGGCAACTCGCAATGGCGCTACTGCGACGCGACTATGGGCGAGGTACGGTCGCACATCCGGCACTCTGCCGGTTACCTCGACCCCTGTTTTTTCGCCCAGCTGCCGTACTTCCCGCGATGGCCTCGAGCCCACTATATAGAAACGACAGTTCGGAATCCGGGCCTGCACCCGGTGCAGTATCGAATCCGCGAACCACTGCACACCCTCTACGTTGGCCCAATAGTCCATTGCGCCGGTAAAAACCACCGGCACAACGTCGGCAGGAAACGGGTTGTCGTAGACTTGCTCCGGCGAAAACAGCTTCGTATCAACGCCGTTCGGCATCACGCCTATTCGGCTGGCCAGCTGTGGAACCGCCGCAGCCAGGTCTGCCGCTTCCTGCTCTGACACCAGCAAGGTACGATCGAACAGGGCCGCCAGCCGTGCCTCTTCGCGTGCCAGCAGGCGTGCCTCACGCCGGTATACCAGGCGCGTGGGGCCGGACTTCATCTGCGCGTATTGCCGCCACTTGGCCGAATCGACATCGACCATATCAAGCACTGTCACCACCGTCCCGGCGAGTGCCTCGGCATGCTGCGCCACACCCGCCGAATACACGAAAACCGCATCGATACGATGCTTGCGAGCTATTTCGTCGACCCAGCGCGACAAATAATTGTCGGCATAATAGGCCGTTGTCACAGGTTTTCTGCTCAACAGCGCCTGCACGCCGCGGGTAAACCGCCGTGCCCGGCCAACCGGCCTGACACAAACGCCGGCACACAGCCGCTCGAGCTCCGGCACGTACTGCATGTCGTCGGGGTCATCGACAAACGTGCCGAGATGCACGTTATGTTTGTCAGTCAGGTGGCGCAGCACCTGAAATGAGCGAATTTTGTCCCCCTTGTCCGGGGGCCATGGGATCCGGTGGGTCAGCATGAGTATGTTGCTGGTCATCCCAGGTTGCGTGCAATCATGGGACCAATCCGTTGCGCTACTGCAAGAGGCAGCTTTTTCCACATCCTGATAAACAGGCTGTAACGCGGGTTTGCCGGGCTGAGATCGGGAATTTCTGCCGCCTTTACCAGGCCATATTCGTAATTCAGCGGTTCTGCATCGAAACCCCAGTGCTTCTTGAAGCGGTACGAACCTGTCCCTACCTTGCTCCTGCCGTAGTCAAAGACGCCAGTACCGCGCTCTGCCGCCAGGCACATGACCTGCCAGTAAAGAAAGTCGTTGGCGCTGACCCGGCGCGCTGCCGCCGTGCCGCCACCATAGTACGGCAGGACCTGGTCCTTGAAATAAAAACTCATCACTCCCGCTACCGGCTTGCCATCACTGACAACGATAGTAGTTTCGCAGTCGTCGCCAAACTGTTGCTGCAACAAGTCAAAATAGCGTTTTGCAAACACCGGGGTACCGAGATTTCGCACGCTCTCGGAGTACATCGAATACAGAGCGTCGGTATCGGTCGTCTGGTAGCTGCTTAGCTCTGCCTTCATGGCACGGCGTATCATGGCGCGCTGCTTGCGCGGGATTGCCAGCAGGTTGGCATCAGAGTCCGCGCTTATCGCCTTGCGGAAGGTAACGTAGCGATCGCTTTTTGCAGGCCACGCCAGGACGGGTTGCTCGTGGCGCAATTCCAGGTAATCGACACCAAGCCGGCGTGCATGATCCATCGCCGCATCGGCCAGCGCTGCAGCTGCCTGCTCGTCCTGCGCCACGATGCCACCATAAACACAAAAAGGAACAGAGATGAGTGAATTACCAAACAGCAGGCTGCGGATATGGAATAACGGCAGGATACCCCTGATTTCATCTGCGCTAACGGCAGCCAGGTAGAAAGGCTGGTGCCCGAAGGCCTCAGCGATAACTTTCCGCCAGCCAAAACGATGGAAAAACGTGGCGGCCGCCGACTGCCCGACAAACTTCTCCCACGCCTGCTCATCGGCAGAAGTACAAAGACGTACGTCCGGTGTGGCGATGTCTGGCGCCAGATCAGGCGGCGTTTCTGTCATGACAATCCTGTGTACCAAGAAATATGCTGTCCATACGGTCCCAGCGGAATTGTTGCAGCAAATTTTCCAGCCGCGGCCTCGTACGGGAAATATTCAGGTGATGGCGCAGGCGTGCCCGGCGCGAGACTCCGGGAACACGCGGTTGGTCCACATCGATTTCCCATGGATGCATGTAGAACACCACCGGCTGATTCTCTTCATTGTTGATATGCCGCAATGCCCAACGAGTAAAAGCATACGGCGCGAGACGAAACCAGCCCCCGCCTCCACACGGTAAATTCCGCTGGCCAAATGTAATCGTACTCGCAGGGATTTCCAGAATGCCGTCATCCTGCAAGCGAAAAGCAAAACGTGGAAAACCGGGAATCCCGTAATGGTCGTGTTTGATCGGAGAAATACTCGAGGAATATGCGAAGCCTTCCTCGCGAAGGATATCCAGTGCCCAAAGGGTGTCGACAGACACCGAGTAACTGGCTGCTCGATATCCCCGCACGACGACCCCGGACATTTCCTGCAGCACGTCCCGGGTACGCCGGACATCGGCGCGAAACTCTTCCGGCTGCTGACTGTATACGCGTCGGTGCGACCAGCCGTGACTCGCAAGCTCATGCCCGGCATCCACTATTGCTCGCACCAGACCCGGCTCGCGTTCCGCGACCCACCCCAGCATAAAAAACGTCGCTTTTGCCCCGGTGTCATCGAACAGCTGCAGCAAGGCGTCTGTATTGTGCGCCACGCGTAATGGCCATTGATCCCAGGTGTCACGGCTTACCTGCTCCTCAAAGGCTGAAACCTGGAAATAGTCCTCGACATCGACCGTCATTGCATTGACAGGTTGCTCGCTGGAAAACGCTTCGTGCGCAGGTATCGGGTCCGGTGCCGGCATCAAGATCAGATCCCGCCCAATGACTAGCCGGTGCCGGCTGTGCCTACCAGCTCATCCAGCTTTGACTCGAGCAGGCGCAGCCGTTCTTCGAGCTCAACCCGGCTGACCGGCTGACCTTCCGAATCGACCGGTTGCTCATCGATGGTCGTTACCAGGTCGCCGGAAAGCTCCTGGCGCATTTCGCCAATTACCTGTTCGATATGTTCGCCGTCGAAGTCTCGAATATCTTCGAGATAACCAAACAGTAACAGGCGATCCATAACGATATTGACCTTGCGTGGTATCCCGCCGGTCGACTTAAAGATTTGCTCGTAGACCTCTGGTGCAAACGACGGATCACCGTTCCAGCCCACCGCCACCAGGCGAAAACCGATATAGCGTTTGGTTTCCTCAGGCGACATCGGCTCCAGGTGATACGAGGCCACAATGCGCTGGCGCAACTGCTCCATGCGGCGTGACTGCAGCGTCACCCGCAGCTCTGTCTGACCGACCAGGAAAATCTGCATCAGGGCGCGCCCCTGCGATTCGAGGTTTGACAGGATACGCAGCTCTTCGAGCGCCTCCGGAGTCAGGGTCTGGGCTTCGTCGACAATCAACATTACGCCAGCCAGCCGATCGCGCGCGTGACGCAGAGACTTTTCCATGTTGGCCATCAAAGCGACCTTGCTCTTGCCCTCATACGGCTGGTTAAGAGCCGCTGCCACGGCGGCAAGAATGTTGTCCTCGGTCAGGTTTGCCGCCGCGATCCTGGCCGTGGCGATATCCTGGTCTGCCATCTCGGCCAGCAGGGTCTGGATCAGCATCGTCTTGCCGGTGCCGATGTGGCCGGTAATCACGACAAAGCCTTCGGCCTGCTCGAGCCCGAAACGCAGGTAGCTTAGCGCTCGCTTGTGACTGCGGCTGGGAAACAGGAAGCGCAGATCAGGAGTTAACTGAAACGGTCGGGCGCTGAAATTGTAAGTATCAAGGTACACGCGTCAGAATACCTTGCTGATGCCAAGGCTGACTGCATTTACTTCGTATTCCTTGTCAGCGGTGGTGGCAAATCTGCTGTTCTGCCACGCCCGCAGACTCATGCTGATGGTATCAGTCAGATCCTGCCTGATACGCAACTGCAAACGAACGTCTTCGGGCTGTTCCAGGCTGTTGATTGACTCGATTTGCTGCCAGCCCGCATCAAAGGTGACCTTTGTCTTCGCTCGCGCATTCCACGAATACGACAGGGCCACGCCAAAGACGCTATCGGACTCCGAGCTGGTTGAAGTAAGGTAATCGCGATCTTCGTTGTATGCATTCAGCTTAATATTGCTTTGCGCCAGCTTCAGGGCGGCGACTGCCGACAGTCTTTTGCGCACATAGACTTCAGCGCCTGGCGTAGGTAACTCGACGCCGGTTATTTCGGTCAGGAACTGAAACAACGCCTCATACTGTAGCTGCTGCGCGCCACGCGTCGTCGTCTCCTCGGCATAGGAAATATCTGTTGTCAGTTTTCCGGCAGTGCGCTGCAGACTGAAGCCGTAGGAATCCCCGAAGTGTTGCTCACCCGCAGAAAAGCTGTAACTGGTGAGACGACCGAGTTGGCCGCGTCCACCTATCGACCAGTAAGAGCCATCAATCTTGCGTGGACCGAACAGCTGCGCGAACGTGTTGTTCTCATCGCCGATACTGGCCACGACCGACAGGCTGCGATTGAACGCCCAGGCGAACTCCCCGCCGGCCCGCTGTAACTGTACGTTGGAGCCAGTATCGTAATCGATGTCTGATTTGTTAAAGTTCAGACGCCAGGACAACGGCGTACTCGGTGGGGCACCGGAGACAGTTGCAAATATTCCTGTACTCTCGCTGTCGGTCAGCACCGGATCGTCATATTCGACCCCGCCAAAACGAACACCGACAGAAAGGCTGCTGGTGTTGCCGATTTGACGCCAGAATCGGGGGCTGATTGAGTACACGCCCACTTCAGACCGGTTATCCGCCTGGCTGATGCCGCTTATTGCATTCCTCTGGCTGGCGTCGATGGTCTGCTGGCTGATACTGCCGGAGAAATCAAGCAGAAGATTTTTGCCAATCAGATTTGCCGTGCCGTTCAGAGCTGAATAGTCCAGAACTTCGTCAAAGTCTTCCCTGTCGGAGTAGCGTAACGCCTGCAGCCGGTAACTGAATTCGGTTTTCAGGCGATCGCCGGTTGCGGTCAGTGAGATTGACGGAGACACTTCCGTAACAAGCTCATCGACACTTTCATCGGGCGCACGTAACCGGAGGTTATCGGTGTAGGTAGCCGCAACCGAGACTGCAGGCTCCACATCCCATTCAGCTGCGAGTGCCGGTTGACCAATCACAACCACGGCAAGCAGCAAACATGCTCTATTTGTAACCATAGTAACCAGTATAGTAAGGAGAACTTTCTGGCAGGCGGCACTTGTTGAGTACCATTTTCACATCCTGCTCCGCCATGAGCTCCAGCGCACTCAGGACAGCCCGTTGCGGGGTCTGTCCCGCCTGAACAACAAGCAATACCTGCCCGACAAGCGAAGCCAGAGCCTGTGCTTCGCTGGTTTGCAGCACCGGCGGTGAATCGAAAAGCACAATGCGGTCCGAGTAGCGTGTACCAAGTTCCTCAATAATCGCTTCCATGCGCTGACTGGCCAGCAACTCCGCCGCCTGCCTGTGCCTTTCCCCGGCCGGTATGATTTTCAGTGATGGCATGTCTGTCTGTAACAGAACCTCGCCAATATCAACACTATGATCCTGCAACAGGTCCATCAGGCCGGGTTGGTGAGCAACTCCGAGCATGCGACTGATATGAGGCTTGGCGACGTCGGCATCCACCAGCACTACTGTTCTGTCGCGCTCCATCGCGATGCTCATGGCTAAATTCATTGCCGTGAAGGTCTTGCCCTCGCCCGACAGCGCGCTGGCGATGAGCACAATATTCTTCGCCGTGCTTGCTACGCCTTCAGCTTTCTCCTCGAAGGCGGCACGCAGCAACGGACGCTTGATACGACGAAACTCGTCGACAAGCGTTTCCGAAATGTCGGTGTACGGTGTTATTCCTTCGCGCGACAGCTTTTCGTGATCAAGCTCGATATCCACTGACCCGGGCTTGCGTGGCGTCTTGAGCGGGCGACCCTTGGCAACACGGGCGTCATTCTGCGCTGCCTGCTCCTTGGGTGAGCGTATCGGTTCAGCGCGCCGATGCTTGTCTACTGCCTTTTCGACAATACTCATGCCGCCACCCGCGCTGCAATTTTGGACGCCATGGCAACTGCCGGCACCCGAAGAACCACTGCCGCGACATAGGCGCTCAACAGCAGGCCGACACCGAACAGGAACACACCCATCTGCACGTTACGAGCAAACTTCTGTCCCGGCGTCAGGATCACGCTAACTGTTCCAAGCACCGGAACAGCGGTAACTTCACGAAAGCTCGACCGACCTACAAAAACCGGATTGACCTGGTTCATTGCGTAGGAAAAAAGCACGCCGGCGCCGAGCGCAAAAAGCATGGTCACACCGAGAAACAAGATCCGATCCGGCCCGACCGGCTGCAGCGGAATTGTGGGTGGATCAAGTACGCGAAACTTCACGTCTTCATTGCTTTGCTCCGCATCCTTGGTCAGATTGGCTGACTCGAGTCGTTCGAGCAGCGCCTCGTAACGGGCCTTGGTTAAACCATAGTCCCGGTTGAGCTTTGCAAGCTCGGCTTCGACAACCGGGATTGTGTCGACCGAGCGTTGCAGTTCGAGCACGTCTTCCTGCTGCTGCTGTATTTGTGCACGCAACCTCGCAATCGAAACCTCGGTCGCGTTCAGCTCAATTTTCATACTCTGGTAAACCGGATTCAGGTCCATCGGATCTGAAGTCCCGCCGGCAGGCGCCGATGCCAGCGCTTCGTCACGTTGCTCTTTCAAACGCTCCAGCGTGTCGCGAGTGGCGATTACGTCGGGGTGTTTGTCGGTGTACGAAAGCGACAGGCTTTGCAGATTGTCTTCGACTGCTGCAATTTTTGCATCATATTCGGCAGTTACACTGTCACCGCGCAGTACAGGCTCTTCCTGGGCAATCTGCCGGCGCAACTCATTCCTGGCACGCTCGGCGAGGCTCAGGTCGACCTGGAGCTGTTCCAGCGCAGCGGTCGCGTGCTGCAGGCGCGCATAATAGTCGCCCGTCGAATTAGGCATCACACCGACATTGTCCTTCTTGAATTGCGCGAGCCGCTCCTCGGCCTCCACGAGCCTGGCTTCATGATCGGCGATCTGCTCGTTGAGAAAACGCATCGCCACTTCAGAATCACTGCGATTGGTTTGCAGGGTGTCACCCACAAAGTTTGCCAGCAGAGTTTGTACAATCGCGTGTGCCATGCGCGGGTCACGGTCAGTGAAGGTTATTGTATAGAATTGATCTTTTGTGCCACGAATCTGGATACTTTCACGCAGCCTGTCGATAAGCCGTTCCATCGCGCGCGGAGTGGCTGCGCGCAGGTCCAGGTCGGTTTCCCGGGCCACCTCCTCAAGGTGTGGCCGGCTTAGCAGCGTGCGCGTCATGATATTGACCTGGCCCATCACGTTGGTTTCGGTGGTCAGACCTGCCAGCAATGGCCGCAGCACCGAATCGGTGTCGACATAGACACGGGTGGAGGCTTCATAGACATTGGGCAATGAATAGACGATCGGCCAGCCCACCATGCAGATGAGCCAGGAAACCAGCAGCGAAAGCCAGCGGTAGCGCCACATCCCGCGGGCGTGACTGAGAATCTGTGTAATGAGGTCGTGCATCGCTAAGTCTTTGAATTATACACTCCCAGTCTCCGATAATCGCAGAATGCTGCGCCACTGCCAGTGACACAGGTCACAGATTTGTAACGTCTGGGCCGGGGACCGGGAAATTGGCTAGAAACGGACTTCCGGGATAATCAGCACGTCTCCCGGCATCATCTTGATGTTGGCGCGAAGGTCTCCCCTGTCCAGAAGGATGTCGGGCCGAACGTCGATTTCGATCAGCTCGGTACCCTGACGGCGGATTATCTTCGAGCGACGACCTGACGCCAGGTCAGTAAGCCCGCCGACCTCTATCAGCACGTCCAGCAGGGTAAGATTCTGCCGAAACGACAGTGATCGTGGCTGCATGGCCTGCCCGACTACACGCACCTTCTCGGTAAGGTCACCGACGAAACCGGTGACTATCACTGTTACAACCGGGCTCTTGATGTACTCGGCAAGCACCTCTTCAATATCGCGGGCAAGGCTTGTAGGTGTCTTGCCGGCAGCCTGCATGTCCTCGACCAGTGGCGTGGAGATCTTGCCGTCAGGACGCACCGGAACGGTGGTCGAGACATCGCCATGGCGCCAGACGAAAATCTGCAGACTGTCGCCGGGACCGATCTGGTACTCCTCGCCAGGCCGCTGCGGGGCTGCGGCCGGGTCGGTAGTCGAATCCGCTGCCGAGGCCACGGGGCCAGGGGCACCGGTCGACGGCACGACAGATGGGGCGCATCCCGCCAGCACACAAGTCCCGACAATGGCAAGAAAAATCCTGGCTGCCCGTACTGGGTGCATATCCTTCCGGTCCATAAAAATCAGCGCAAACTGTAGCATAAGGCTCTCCGGGTCGTACGGGCCCCGGTCGCATTATGGCGTCTGTCATTTCGTCAAATTGGCCGTCGCCGCCAGCTCGACTGTAGTAATGTACCCTACCGGATTCAAGCCAGAATAATAGCCTAAGATGCCCCGTCTACTTCTCACCGGATTCGCGTTGCCAGTGATCTTGCTGGCTACAGCATGCGCACCATCAGTCGACACCGAAACACGGCTGCAGATCGCGCTCGAAAACGAGCGGCGCGGTGAACCGATCGCGGCAATTCTCGAGCTGAAGAACATTCTGCAATCCGATCCGCAGCACCTGCCCTCGCTCGTGGCCGCCGGCCGCCTGTCACTGCAGGTCGGCCGCTCAGCCGACGCTGTCAGCTACCTGATCCGGGCACGTGAGGAAGGCGCAGCTGACACCCGGGTGCTCGGCCCACTGGCACATGCGCTGCTGGCCAACGGGGAGTTTGAACGGCTCCTGAAAGAACTACCGGAACAGTCACTGCGCGAGGCCGGCGACGGTGACGGCCTGCTGCTGCGCGGAGAAGCGCTTATTGGTCTGGGCCAACTCGGCGACGCTGAACGGGCCTTCCGACTCGCCAGTGAAACCCGGGGCAGCAAGGCGCAGGGGCTCAGTGGTCTGGCGCGTGTTGCAATGATTCGCGGCGAACTCGACAAGGCTGAACGCCTGATCGAGGCTGCACTGGACCGGGACCCGTTCTCTGTTTCATCGTTTCGCGCTCTTGGCGCATTACGTCATGAACAGGGTCGGTACGAGGAGGCCGAACAGGCATTCACAAGCGCCGTCGAGGCAACCGCCGTACGACCGGCTGCCGACGAATTGTTACTCGCTCGTGTCGGCCTGGCCGAATCGCAATGGCGTATGGGCGAGACTGGCCGAGCCCTCGGCAACGTAAAGGATCTGCTGGATGCCTATCCGTGGCACCCGCTGCCACGTTACCTGCGCGCACTACTGGCTTATGATGACGGCGAATACCTGCTCGCTGCCGACTATCTGCGCGAGGTGCGGCTGTCAGTACCGCAACACCGCCCAACCCTTCAGCTGCTGGCTGCGTGCGAGTTCGAGCTGGGCAACTTCAGCGATGCAGAACTCATACTGCGGGAGTATCTCGCAACCGTCCCGCGCGACGTCGAAATGCGTCGTCTGCTGGCGCGTACTCACCTGAAAATGGGCAACCCGACAGGCGCAATGGCGGCCCTGTTACCGGTGGTCGAACTGGCACCGGAAGACGAAAAACTGCTCGCCCTGCTCGGCCGGGCGAGCCTCTACAGCGGTGACGCGGGCAGCGCCACTGCCTACCTGAACCGTGCCGTGGAAAAGGCTCCGGAAGACGACAGCATAAGGGTCAGCCTTGTTGTTGCCCTGATCGGAACCGGCCAGACCGAGACTGCTGAACGCCACCTTGCAATGCTGCCGGATACAGACACGATGCGCCGGGCACGCTCGCTGCTTGAACTGGTGCTGCTTATGCGCAAGGCGGAAAGCGAACGCGCGCTGTTGTATGCCAAACAGCTGCGCCAGGCAGCACCAACCAGCCTGCATGCCATGCTGGCGCTCGCCGAGCTGGCGGAATCGCGCAACGACCCGGTACGGGCCATAGAGTGGCTGGAAATGGCGCGCAGCCGCAACCCGGGTGCAATTGAACCGCGCCTGCTGCTGGTCAGGTACTACGGCGAGCGTGACAATCACCAGCGTGCCCACGACATTGCCGTTGAGGCAGTACAGATCCGGCCACACCAGGCCGATGCACTCGTGGCGCTGGCGATGGAAAAACTTGCACTCGGTCAGCTGCAACAGGCCGATATTACTTTCGCCGAGGCCTTGCGTGCGGCTCCCGAATCGGCGGCTGCCTACCTCGGCATGACGCGTGCCGCGGTGCTGCGCGACGATATCGATCAGGCCCGCGACCTGGTTGGCAAAGCGATCACGCTCGATGCATCGCTGATGCCACAGGCTGTCGCGATCGTGCTGGAGCTGGCCGGCAGCAAGCGTCGCGCAGACGCTTTGCAGCTGGCCGATCACTTGCAAAGCGTCGCCGAAAACCTGCCGCATGGCTATGCTGCTGTCGGCGACCTGCACATGGCACAGCAGAGGTTTGGCGAGGCGCTCACGGCTTACGAAAGCGCAATGAAACGCAGTGACGACCCCGTGATTGCCCTGAAGACCTTTATTGCTGCCCGTGAAGCCGGTTCAGCAGAACCGGGTCGCCTGCTGCGGCAATGGCTCGCGGCGCATCCCGGCGATGAGAGCGTCAGAAAGATGCTGGATCAGCTGAACGAGTAACGCAGCAGCTAGAGACTTTCACGCAAGCTGCGCGCGGCATCACGACTGCTGAAGCCGCTGTTGTCCTGCAGGATTGCATCGAGCAGATCCCTGGCCTCGGCGTCGGCGCCCTGCCGCTGCAGTGCCACTGCCAGGTGATAGCGTATGTCCGGATCCTCCGGCGCCTGACGGGCTGCTTCGCGAAGCTTTCTTGCTGCTTCGTCAATTTCTCCCTGTAGCAACAGCAACCAGCCATAAGTATCGGTAACCTGGCCCAGGTCCGGCATTTGCCTGTGCGCCCGTTTGGCTATCGCCAGGCCCTGCTGCAGGTTCTCCGGCCCGCCCATCTCCGCGTAGAGCCACGCCAGGTTATTGAGCGCCACGACATCTGCCGGATCGATTTCCAGTGCGCGTCCATACTCTGCGATCGCCTGTTCACTCCGACCGGTGTTCTGTAATGACTGGGCAAGTGCTACCCGGACTGCCACGCTCCCGGGATGTTCCTGTAACCACTCTTCCAACACCTCGTCCGCGTCCCTGCGGCCGGCAACGACGCGGGCCTGGTGGCGCTTCAGCGCGATGGACTCGCTGGGTTTGAGCGTGCCAGCGGTATCGTAGGCCGCAATCGCGTCGTTGTAATGCTTCCGCATTACGTGAATATCCCCTTCCAGTACCAGCAGGTCTGCATTTTCCGAGTCATCAGCCTGCAGTCCCTCTACGATCTGCAGCGCGGCCGCATAGTTACCGGACAGGCTTTCGATCCTGGTAAGCGCGACACGCGCGGCGCGATGGTCCGGCTGAATCTCCAGCACCCGCTCCAGCGATTTACGCCCGCTATCGGCCATTCCCAGTTTCAGCTGGGCCTGCGCCAGGTTGAATGTAGACAGGGTATCCGCTGGCTGGTTCTGCAGCGCCCGCTCAAATGTTCCCAGCGCTTCACTGTGACGATTGGTTCCAAGCTGTACTGCACCAAGCATGTTCAACGCCGCGACGCTGCCTGGTGAAATTTCCACGGCCTGTTCGGCACGGGCGAGTGCCAACGCATTTTTTCCGCTATTGAGGTAATAACGCGCCAGCAGCAATGCCGGCTGCAGCACGCGAGGGTTCTCCTTCAGGGCGGTTTCCAGCAATGCTACCGCTCGTTCCTGATCACCACCCTTTTCTGCAATTTCGGCTAGCCCGAGATAGGCCGCAATATCTTCCGGGTCATTGTCGATCAGCTGCTCGTATCTACGCGCGGCGCGGGCCACATTGCCATCAAGCGTGTCTATACGTGCCAGATGCATTGCCGCTGCCGTATCATCCGGATCCAGTTCGAGTGCTCTGTCAAACGCCACCCGGGCCGCCGCCCGGTCTTTCACCGCAAGCTGGTAACTACCGAGCAGCTTGTGCGCTGCCGGGTCGTCCGGCTGGCTGGCCACGATACTGCGCGCCAGTTCGCCTGCTGAATCGGTATCGCCACTGCGCAACATCGCCAGCATCAGCAGGTTATTGCGCTCGTTGCCATGCATCGATTCAGGCATTGCATTGAGGACTTCGAGCGCACGCTCCGTGGTCCCCGCTTCGATAAAACTCAGCGCGGTTTGCAACTGCACGCCCCGGTCGTCCAGACCAGCCTGCGCTCCCCGGGTCAGATATTCGAGGCCCTGCTCGCGTTTGCCGCTGCGCAACCCCGCTGAACCGGCCATCGCAAGCAGGCGCGGGTCAGCCGCACCACTTTCCAGCAATGGCTGCAGCGCACGAAACGCTTCGTCAGGGTTACCCATGCTCAATTTCGCCTGCGCCAGCAGTTTTCGTGCCTCGACGTTATCCGGCTCGCTGGCCACCAGCGACTGCAGATGCATTTCGGCCAGCGCAAAGTTTTCCTTCGACATTGCGGCAGCGGCCAGCAGCAGCCGTGCGGGCTGGTAATTCGTATACGCGGCAATTACCGACTGGGTTTTTTCAATGGCTGCATCCATGTCGCCAACTTCGAAGTCGGCCCGGGCAGCCTGAAACAGTGCGAACGGGTGCATCGGGGCGATATCGAGCATCCGTGAAGCGACGTCCTGGGCTTCGCCTGCCCGCTTTTGTATCAGTAGCACATCAACAAGGCCGGACATATGTTCGACGCGTCGTAACGCCAGGGACTCGTCCTGCGAATGCTCCATGGCTTTGCGGAAACTTGCCTCTGCTGCGTCAAATTCAGCAGCGTTCAGCTGCAGTCTCCCCAGCACAGCGTAGGCTGCGTGCGTGTCGGGGTGCTGTGTAATCACACGATTGAGTGCGCGCTCGGCAGCCGCGTTGTTGCCACGATCCACGTGTACCCGCGCCATGCCCACCAGTGCTTCAACATGACCCGGGTAATCGCGCAGCGCCTGCTGAAAGCTCGTTTCGGCGCGCCCCATATCGGATTGCTGCAACCATGCATTGCCGTGTGCTGCGTGCAGGTCTGCCCGGTCGCGCAGATCGGCCAGGTCAGCCGTCTCCATCTCCAGCACCTGTTGCGGGTTTCCGGTAGCCAGCAACGAACGCGCCAGAGGTACCGCTACTTCCTGATACGCTGCGCCGAGTTCGAGTGCACGCTGCAACTCCTTGACGGCGCTTACCGGATCACCGGCCTGCAGTGAGACACGACCAAGCAGTACGCGGGCCGCGACATTGGTCGGGTCTGACTGCAGCACATTTTTCAGCTCAATTGCCGCCGGTCGCAACTCGCCAGCGGCCACAGCCTGTTGTGCACGTTCCAGCCGCGACTCGTTGTCGATCGCCACATTGCAGCCCAGCAGAAATACGGGCAGCACCGCCGCCCACCGCCTGTTGATTGAACTGGTCATCGCGCTATCTTGCCGCGTGCCGCCGTCCGGGCGCAAGCAAGCGCGTTAAGCAGGCTCAGTAACCCCATGTTTTTGCATTAAATCGTAAAGTGTGGGCCTGCTGACTCCGAGCATTTCGGCAGCTTTGGAGATATTGCCGTCAGTAATCGACAAGGCCTGACGCAAAGCCTGCCGCTCTGCCTCCAGCCGCACCGCCCGCAGGTTTATCGGGTAGGCGCCGGTGGCGACCTCATCGAGACCCAGGTCAACCGCCGTGACGCTCTTGCCTTCGGCCATGATCACCGCTGACTTGATCTTGTTTTCCAGTTCGCGCACGTTGCCCGGCCATTCGTGACTTCCGATTGCCCGCAGAGCATCTTGAGTAAAGTTACGTAAAACCTTGCCCTGCTGGGCGGCAAACTCATGCAGGAATGAGCGCGCCAGCACGACGGCATCTCCGGGCCTTTCGCGTAGTGGCGGAATTTCCGCAGTTACCTCTGAAATCCGGTAGTAGAGATCTTCGCGGAAACGGCTTTCCTTGATTGCTATCTGCAGGTCCTGGTTGGTCGCGCAGACCACCCGCACATCGACCGGTATTTCCTTGCGCCCACCAACGCGCTCGACAGTACGTTCCTGCAGGAATCGCAGCAGCTTTGCCTGCAGTGCCAGCGGCATATCACCGATCTCATCGAGGAACAGTGTGCCATTGTCGGCAAATTCCACTTTTCCGGGTGTCGTCTTGGTCGCGCCGGTAAATGCGCCCTTTTCATACCCGAACAATTCGCTTTCCAGCAGGTTCTCAGGAATGGCGGCACAATTGATGGCGACGAAGGGTTTACTGACGCGGGGGCTCAGCGTGTGCAGCGCGCGGGCCAGCAGCTCTTTACCTGTACCACTCTCGCCCAGCAGCAGCGTTGTCGCAGTAGTCGGCGCAACTTTCTCGATCAGCCGGCAGACATGCAGCATCTTGTCGCTCGACGCGATAATCCCCTCAAGCGGGGAATGTGAATCACGACTCAGCAGCTGGCGATTTTGTTCTTCCAGGTCCCACATACTGAATGCACGCTGCACGATGAGCTGCAGCACTTCCGTATCCAGTGGTTTCTGATAAAAATCGTAGGCACCGTGCCCCACGGCGCGAACCGCGTTATCGGTATCGGCATTACCGGTCACCACGATTACCTTTGTATCCGGCGCAATTGCCAGCACCTCCTGCAATGTAGCCATACCCTCCGAAACCCCTTCAGGGTCCGGTGGCAACCCGAGGTCCTGCAGGATTACGGCGGGCTCACAATGACGCAGCTCCTTTATGGCACTGGCGCGGTCCTCGGCGATTACAACCTCGTAGCCCTCGAAACACCACTTGAGCTGGCTCTGCAAACCAGGGTCATCCTCTACTATAAGCAGGGTCCTCTTCTCGTCGCTCACTGCATCGCTCCCGATTTCTGGGTGGTTTGATCAGATACCGATTCGGCGAGCGGAATCATCAGGGTGAACACCGTGCCCTGACCGGGTGTACTGTCCACAGCTATGTCACCGCCGGCCGCGCGAACAAACTCACGTGCCTGGTAAGCGCCAATACCCATACCTTTGCTTCCCTTTGTTGATTCAAATGGTCGGAAGAGTCGCTCGCGCACAAACTGCTCGTCCATGCCCGTGCCATCATCAACCACATCTACTACCGCTTGCTGGCCCTTCTGTGCCACGCGAATGCTGACGTTGCCGTGCGCACCGGCTGCATCCTGAGCGTTGCGCACCACGTGACCAAGCACAGTCGCCAATCCGTCACGGCTGGCCCGCACCTGCAACCCGGGTGCGATCACTTCGACGTTTACCTGTGGCTGTCGTGCAGAACACTGTTCGGCCACTTCGGCACACAAATCTGCAATCGCAATACGCCGGCTCAGGTCGACCGCTCCGCCCTGACGCAGCTGCTCAAGCAGGCGGCTCATACGGCGCACCGAGTTGTCGACCGTAGAAATCGCGTCTTCTATGAACTCCGGATTGTGCTTGTGACGCGCAGCATTTTTTACTACCAGGCTTTGCTGCGCTATCAGGTTCTTCAGGTCATGCATGATAAACGCGGTAAAGCGATTGAATGCTTCAAATTGCCGCGCCTCTGCCAGCATGCCGGCTGCGCGGTCCAGCGCCAGATACCCGGCGACCTGCTGCCCGACAGTCTTCAGCAAGTCCAGGTCTTCCCAGGTGAGCGCCTGCGGCGCCCGTGGCTTTGCCAGGACCACGAAACCTGTTAACTCCTCGGCCTGCATCAATGGCACCACCAGCCAGGCATCGTCGAGCGCAGCCAGCCAGTGTGGCAACTTAAACAACCCATACAAGCTGCGCTTGCGCCGGTATTCACCAATATCGACGACCCAGTTTCGCTCTGCCAGGAACAAAACAAGGGAGTCGTCTGCACCGACGCTGGCAGCATCCCCGGCCTTGAAATTCCAGCGCGCGACCAGGTCGAATGAATCAGGCTCCTTCTTAAGCCACAAAGCCCCACCCGGGCTCTCTACAGGATCGGCCAGGCTGATGATCGCACGGTCAGGCAGCGGCTCGCTGGCATCAGCTGCCGAAAGCAAGCGGGTCAGTCGTAACCATTCCTCGCGGTAGTCGTACTTGTAACGGAAGAAGTGCTTGTTGAGAAATACCCGGAGCCTGGCACGGAACTGACCGGACACAAACATGACCGCCAGCAGCACCACTGCACCAAACACAAAGATTGCCTGGGCGACCGCACCCCAGTCACCACCCCATATCCGTACGTAGTATCCGCCTGCCGCCATCGCCAGCAGGTACATTCCAGCGGCGAACAGCGTCGTTGTGTAAAAGGCAACCTGCCGCGAAACCATCAATTCCGCCGACCACTGCTCTGACCGTGCAACGGAAAGGCCAATCAGCGGGGTCACCAGCAAATGTATGTAGCCTCGCGCACTCCACAAGTCCGGATCCAGCCCGCGGAACATGATGCCTTTGGCGTAAATTACGAGGTCGAAAGCGAATAACCCGCCTATACCCAGGCACAGGAACTTGATCGCCCAGCGCTGCGACATCGAGGTATTACGGTAGACCTGCTCTGTGACTACCAGCCCGGAAAGCGCAAACGCGAAGAAACCAAAAAGAAACACCGGAATTGCTGCCGCCACGCCGGCGAGCGCGGCGCGTGCTACTGCAACTACGAGCAGCACGATCCACAGGGCGTGAACAAAAATTCGCAGGCCGCTGACGAAGGGCGCCTCGCGATTGTTCATGATCAGACTTACCAGAAACACGAGCAAGAATGCATCGCGCGCCAGTTCTGCCAGATAGACCGCGAGAACCGGTACCGGCTGGCCACCGGCGTGGGCAGCCAGCACGAGGCACCACACCATCGTTGCACCCACGGCCATTGGCAGCAGCGCGTTCAATTTCCCGCGCCAGACCGTGAGCAGCGCTACTCCCAGTACCGCAAAGCCGACTGCGCCTGCCAGGTAGCCGATTTGCCCGATGCCACTCAAAAGTTAACTCTCACCGCCATCAACGGGCACCGGTACGCCACAGCACCACCTCTGCGGTCTGCAGCAGTATCATCATATCCAGCAGCAGCGTGCGATTCTTCACGTAATAGAGATCGTACTGGAGTTTTTCCAGTGCATCCTGCTGCGATGCGCCGTATTCGTATTTCAGCTGTGCCCAGCCCGTGATTCCGGGTTTCACGCAGTGACGTTCGCGATAATAAGGAATACGCTGGCTCAGCTGGTCGACAAAATCCGGCCGCTCGGGTCGCGGGCCGACAAAACTCATGTCGCCACGTAACACGTTGATGATTTGCGGCAGCTCGTCGAAGCGAAACTTGCGAATAGTTCTGCCAACCCGGGTAATGCGCCGATCATTTGCCTCGGCCCACTTTGCGACGCCATCCTTTTCTGCATCGACGCGCATGCTGCGAAACTTCAGCACCTCAAAGACGCGACCCTGGAAGCCGACGCGTGCCTGACGGTACAGAACAGGAAACCCGTCGTCGACAAAAATCGCGATGGCTACCAGCAACATCAGCGGCCAGGTGACCAGCAACAGGACAAGGCTGGCCATAATGTCGAAGACCCGTTCAGCTATCGACACGAGCCGATTCTTGTTAAAGCCCTCGGAAAAAATCATCCAGCTGGGGTACAGCAAATCGAGCTTGACCTTGCCGGTCTCTCGTTCGAAATACGTCAGTGCGTCGCTGACCTGGATCCCGCCCAGTTTGCAGTCGAGCAACTCCTGGATCGGCAAACCACGACGCCGATCGTCGATGGCGACAACTATTTCATCGACCTCCTGAGAGCGCGCATAGTCTGCCAGCCGGTTTGGATAATCCACAATACGATCCGGCTCGATGCGGGTTTCTATATCGCCTTTCGACCGCACAAAGCCGATCACATTTGACCGTCTCATGTCGGCACTGCCGGTCAGACTGATCAGGTTTGCCGCTTTCTCACCGGCGCCGTAGACCAGCACACGCGGCCTGAAGAAGCTGTCTCCGACCACTGAATGAAACACCAGCCTGACGGCCGACACACCAACCAATCCGGTAACCAGCGACACCATCAGGGCGCCACGGCCAAGGTAAAGTCCGGGCAACACGTAGAACAGCAGAGCGAGCAAGACGGCGGCCAGGAGAAAACTGGCTGCCAGCCTGATCAGCATGCCAACTTTTTGCGGGTACGCGCGTGTCTGGTACAAGCCCATGGCAATCATCGACAACATGACTACCACCGCAAATACGAAGGGTTTTACGTAGGGTGCGCCAACTTCATGGATGTCCCCCGAGAATCGGATCCAGGCACCACCGTAAACGGCGCCGACCAGCAGCAATCCCTCGAATACAGCCAGGAGCAGCACGGGCAGCTGGACGTAGTGTTTGAATATCCTTACAGGCACAGATTCCTCGGCCGCGTGTTCGCACCAGCGGCAGCAACAGAATTTATCAACGCGCGGCTGAGTGGATGTTACTCCAGTGGCCGCGACCTCGCGCAAAACTACCCGCGATTTTAAGGGGCTTCTGTATGGAGATTATGTGAAATGGATCACACTCGAATCAATGCGTCACGGCAATGATCGGGGATCTGCGCCCCTCGGCGACAACCACTGCGACATCGCCATCGAGCGCAACCGCCTCGTTCTGCGACAAGCCCGGCAGGTGAACGACGCGCGGCGTACCGGCGAGTGCCGCCGCCCAGGACTGCCCGGGTTGTCGGGCGAAAAGATAAAGGTTTTGGTAAGTCACCAGAGCGACCTGTTTCTCATCAACATCCATCGCCGTCGGCTGGTGGCGCCAGGCACCAAGAAGTGGCGACTCGAGCGCCTCGGATATGGTCGGCCGGGGCAGCCCCGTAATCGTCCCCGCCTGCCGGGCTATCTCGACCTGCCCGCCGCGCGACGCGAGATCCAGCGGCAACCGGTAAATAACGGGCGGCGCCTGCCGCTTGCTGACCAGCAGCACTTCGCCTGCGGGGGTTACGGCAACTGCTTCACAGTCGCGTGGCCCGTCCTCGTAGCTGAACCGGATCACTTTTCGCACATTTATATTGCCGCCATATACACCACTGCTGTCCCGCCGCGGTTCAGCGACGACCAGCAGCTTGCTGATTGCACGCCGGCCGTTGTTGTCGCCGGTATCTGCAATAAGCAGGAAGTGCTCACCATCCTGTTGGAAGGCTGCCATGTCTTCCCAGTCATAATTTCTGGCCCCGCGTACCCGCACTGCACCGAGCGGCACGCCATCACGCGC
Organism: Gammaproteobacteria bacterium; assembly: GCA_013003425.1. Lineage (NCBI taxonomy): Bacteria > Pseudomonadati > Pseudomonadota > Gammaproteobacteria > Gammaproteobacteria bacterium. The sequence continues at coordinate 175,131 of JABDJB010000006.1, forward strand.
AAAAGCATGGAGCAATGGCGCGTTACCGCTGTCGTTGATTCCCCACAGCACCCCGGGTTCACGACCGGATACAGCAATACCGCTGACTTCGGTCATGGCAGCGCTTTGCAGCTTGCCCAGGACGAGTACCTCACCCGCACTGGCCAGCTGCGCGACCAGGCAAAAAAACAGTAATACAACGGGCCGCATCAGGCTTCGCTCCCTGCACTCACAGGGTCATGATGAATCAGCACGTCAGCGTTGGGAAATTCGTTGCGTATCGACGCCTCGACGGAATCGCCGATTGCGTGCGCTTCGACCAGCGGCATCGCGTCGTCGAACTCGAGATGCATTTGCACAAAATAGTCCCTGCCCGAGCGTCGCGTGCGCATCTCGTGCACCCCGTGCACCCCCGGATGACTGGTTGCTATTCCGCGTAGTCGCAGCTGGATTTCCTCCGGCAATTCCCTGTCCATCAGGGCGTTTACTGCACTGCTGCCAATCTGCCACGCGCCCCAGCAGATGTAACCGGCTACGGCGATACCAAAAAGCGCATCGGCATGCTGCCACCCGATTGTGCTGAACAGCAGCGCCGCTATTACACTGAGGTTCACCAGCACATCCGACGTGTAGTGCAGCGAATCGGCACGTATCGCGTCGGACTGCGTTTCACGAATTACATATCGCTGCAGGGCCAGCAACATCAGGGTGATCACTGTTGCAAAAACTATGACACCAATGCCGAGACGAACCTGTTGCAGCGGGACCGGATGAATCAACCGTTCCGTTGCGTGCAAAACCAGGAAAACAGCGGAACCGACAATGAAGGCTGACTGCCCGAGAGCCGCCAGGGATTCCGCCTTGCCGTGGCCAAAACGATGCTCGTCGTCTGCCGGTGTCAGGGAATAACGAACGGCGACGAGGTTAATAACCGAGGTTACGGCATCCATCATTGAATCAACGAGCGACGCCAGGATGCTCACTGCATCACTCAGGAGCCACGCTACCAGCTTGACGACGATGAGTATGAGTGCAGTTGCCACTGATGCATTGGTTGCCAGCCGCAACAGCCGCGCAGTCCGGGCACTTGGGTGCTCTTTCATCCGCTAATCCTAATGCACAAGCCAGTGCCCTGCCCGGACAAAAAAAAGCCCCGCAATGTGCGGGGCTCGTGCGTTATGTCGGGCTGGCAGGATCAGCGTCGGCGCGCGACCCCTATTGCCAGCAGACCGAGACCGATCAGCAGCAGCAGACTGGGCTCCGAGACCGGCAGACGGGTGTCTCCCAGGCCGGACGTCGACTGACCACCGGTCGGCATGACGTGTGTTGCCATGGCACCCGAACCCGGGCGCAGCGCCGTGAAATCGGGCGGCGTGCTGGCGAGCAGAGAATCACTCTGAATAGTCCGCTGGGTCGCTCCGGCGAAAATCGAGACTGAGCCGGCTGGCGGTCTGGCGCTTGCCAGCGTGCCAACCTGCTGCAGATACAGGCTGTTATCAAGAACCGGCAACGGGCTGAAGAAAAGACTCAATGACGCTGCGCCAGATACGGCGGGCAGCATAAGGAGAGCTACAACAAGGCTCGATACGATTTTTTTCACGGTTCTTATTCCCCACAGCCGGTAATGACTTACCTTAACACAGCAAATTCCATACCAACATAGGTAACTATATGATTATTATATTTTTTCCGGAAAACCGCTATGTCAATTATTGTCAAAAGTGTAAGGCTTCCCGACACTATCAGCGCACCACCTGGTTGAGCACCAATCGCACCTGTTCAGCCACCCAGCTGACCTCTGCTGCGCTGCGGCAGGGGTTCATGGTCAGGCAGAGGCCGTTGGCACCGTAATTCGCCGCGTTCCGGCATCGCTGGCGTGGCGCGAAGCGCTCCAGTGAATGCTCGAGGTAAAGCTCCGGACAGCTGCCAGCCAGGCACGGGACCCCTGCCTCGCGTAACCGGGCCAGCACCCGGTCACGGCTCCATCCCTGAACGAGGGCATCCGGCGGCAGCATAAACGGCAGCCGGTACCAGGCATGCAGGGCCGCTGCCGGGACCTGTGGTGGCTGAAGTATGGAATCGCCTAACTGCCGGACCAGCGCGGCCGCGATGCGGCTACGCTGACTGACCCACTTATCCAGCCGGCGCAGCTGTACCCGCCCGATCGCCGCCTGCATTTCGGTCATGCGCCAGTTGCTGCCAATCGATTCGTGCACGTACCGGTAGCTCCCACCATGCGCGTGCTGATGGCCGGGCTTCTTGCCGTGATCCTTGTAAGAAACCGCACGATGCCAGGTGTTCCTTTCTGCACACAGCAGCAGGCCGCCCTCTCCACCAGTACTCAAAATCTTGTCCTGGCAGAAAGAAAACGCAGCGGCCGCACCAAAACTGCCGACCGGCCTGTTGTTCCAGCGTGCCCCGTGCGCCTGCGCGCAGTCTTCAATGACCATCAGTCCGTTGCGTTGCGCCAGCTGCATAATCTCATCCATCGGACATGGGCAGCCGTTCAGGTGGACGGCAATCACTGCACGCGTTCGCGCGGAAATGCGGGCCTCGATAGTTGCAGCATCCAGTGTATGAGTCGTGGCATTGATGTCGGCGAAAACCGGTTTTGCACCAACCGTTACTACCGCCGCCGCGGTGGCCACAAAACTGCTTGCTGGCACAATTACTTCGTCACCGTCACCTATTTCCAGAGCACGAAGAGCGAGTTCGAGCGCAACGGTACCGTTAGCGACGGCAACGGCATAGGGCACATCGCAGTAACGTGCAAATTCGGATTCAAACGCCCGGCCTTCCTCGCCACTCCAGTAATTAGTGCGGCCGGACTGGAGCACCCGTGTAACGGCGTCGATCTGTTCAGCATCATGCATCGGCCACTTGCTGAGCATTTCAGGGTCAAAATCGCTCAACGATCAACGCCCCACTGACGCTCCCAGCGTGCGTAAAGGTGAGTATCAGTCCGCGTGGCGGCGGCATCCGGATTGATATTCTGTGCGCCCGCTCCCCAGTCGAGCATGCCACTCCACAACGGCACTGCACCGCCCAGCCATACCTCCCAGCGCTCGCCCGCCGGTGAGACAGTGTGTCGTCCTGGCGAACCACGGTTGACGTCGACATAGCGAACAGCGCCATGCCAGCTCAGACGATCACGACTCCAGATCCCGCCAGCTGACAACATGACGCCGTCGCGGTCCATAGCGTGACCGATCGAACGGCCGCGATAACGGTAGCCGTCGCGGTATATAAAGTGTTCGTAGGCAAGATTCAGTCGTGGTCTCGACTTGTAAAACTCGACCGTTGTCTCCGCGGCCTCGAAATGCATACGCAATGTGCCGCCGGCGAAACCGCCCCAGATTTCAGCGCCCCCCAGGCCGAGGTAACGCGAAGGTAAGCCACCCGCCTCGTCTTCACCGATCAGCTGCAGATAAACGGCATACGGTGCATCGCCCAGCGGCGACAGCCAGCGCACATCAAAACCACCGAGCTGATTACCCGGCTCGTCGGCCAGCGTAATGCCGGCGTCGCCACGGTTGTCCCGGCCTATCAGCAGCTTAAGCAGACTGTCGAGATCCCGGGGCCTGCCCTCGCCGCCCCACTGCGCGGTCCGCGACAGCCCGATTTCCAGGTCACGACCAGGGCGCAGGCTGAGTCGGGCACCAAGCAAAATCGCATCACTGACATGTCTACCGCCCTCCAGCTTGCCGGCAAATACGCGCCAGTCCATCGGCCCGAGCCAACGCAACCAGGGTGACTGGAATCGAACGGGCTGGATGGTATCGGCAGCGATCGCCGGCACCGGGCGGGCATTCGTCGACAGTATCAGGCTGGATTCGAAACCCGGGCCCCACCAGCGTGGCACCTGGCCGAACGACAACAGCCAGCCGCCTGCGTGGACTCCGGCGTAGGAACCATCGGCGCGCGCTTCGCGTCGATCTTCGTCATCGTCGTGCAGCGCCAGGCTCATGCGCAATTCCAGCCTGCCGCGCCGGTTCCAGTACTCGCCGCGCACGGCGCTGCCGCGCGGCACATCACCAAAGCGCCGCACGGCAACCGGGTCACTGGCTATTGCCAGGCTGGTGGCCAGACGTGGTGACTCGTGTAGCAGCCGGTGCAGACGGTGCCAGGCCCCACGGATGTGACCGCGGAAATTGTCCGGCACGGGCGCCTCATTCATCTCACTGCGCAGCGCCATTGCCGACAGCGGCCAGCCGCTCACCGGGATGCTGATCAGGCCGGCATCGGCGAGTAGCTGCACATCGCTGCGCACCGCAATATCATCCGGGAGCAACAAGGTCTCGGCCCCCGCGCAACAACTGAATGTTGCCGCCAGCAGCCACGCAGCCAGCTGGCACCGGGACGAGAATAGGACAGGCATGACGCCGCGATAATCCGGTATCGCATCAGGTCCGTCAACCGGGCCGCAGGTGATCGGCAGGTTGTGCGGCGAGTCTTATTTTTTCCTCTGAATCTTTGCCATAATCCGCGTACCTCATTGGCTGCGGTGCTTTCCATGAAGCGTCTCCTGGCGGTCGTCCTCGCTGTCGCTGCGCTCGCAGTGCTCGGATCGCTGTTTCTGCGCCAGCTGGCGCAGGAGCCGGTCACCGTCCCGGCCGTAGTCGCTGCCGATCCCGACGGGCTCAATCTCACGTTATCGCGCTCGCTGCGCCAGCCGCCAGCTGCCACCGCGCCCGTAACCGGCAACAAGCTGCAAGCTGCCCGCGAGCTCGTGCGGCCCTACACCAGTCTGGAATCGCATGACGGACGCCTGCTGCTGTTCCTGGCGGCAGCCGCGCTGATCGGGCTGGCGCTGGGTTTCGCGACTCGACGGCGGCCAACTATCGTGACGACCGACGACGCATCGACTGCAGCCGTCAGCGCCGAGATAGCAGCATTGGAGGGCCGCCTCGGGCAGAGCGACAAAACAATCCGTCATCTGGAGAAGCAACTGCAGCTGCAACAGCAACGGCAGCCAGGTAACGCGGAGCCGGAACTGTCGATCCTGCAGGATCAACTCGAGCGGCAGGAGAGCATCGTTGCACGTCTCACCGACGATATTGCCTCGCGTGATGCACGAATCGCCACGCAGGCGGCCGAGCTGGAGGAGAAAACGGCGCGGCTGCGCGGGCTTGAGGACGACTTTGGTCGCATGGGCGAACGCGAACAGCCGCTGGAACGTCAACTGGACACGCAGGCGAAACAGCTGCAGGAGCTCGAACAGGAGCTCGCCGTGAGGCGAAACGAGGTTGTTGAACTGCAGGATGAGCTGGCCGCCGCCGCAGACAGTCGTGACGCGCTGGCAGAACAACACGCGCAAAGCCAGTCTCAGGTCGATACGCTCAACAGGCAGCTGGAGTCACGCGAAGCTGCAGTCACAGAGCTGGAACAGCAGCTGACGGAAAACGAGGCAGAACTCGCCAACTGGCGTGACTCGGTGACTTCGCTGGAACGCGAGATTGAGCAGCGCAGCGCATCTCTGGAAGAAGTGGAATCCGAACTGATGCAACGCCGTGCCGAACTCGACCGGCTGCGTATCGAGAAACACGGTCTTAGTGACACCGTGGAGGCACTGCAGGGCAGACTCGACGAGCACGACTCATCGCATGCCAGCCAAGAACAGCAGCTGGTACGGCAGATCGATGACCTGGAGGGAGAGCTGGAGCACCGGGTCAGCCAGCTGAACCTGATCGAGGAACGACGCACCGAACAGGAACAGATTATTGCCGGTCTGCAGAGCGAAATTGCCGCCGACCAGCAGCAGATAAGTCAGCTGGAAACCGGGCTGGACGACCTGCAGCAGCAGGAACAGCGCATGGCAGCATGGGAGTCCACGCTGCAAACCTACAAATCTGACCTGGCCCGGCGTGACGAAATCATCGATGAGCTGCGTGCCGACACCACCAGGCTGGCCGATACAGAGACCCAGGTGTTTGAACAGCAGGAAACTATCGCTGATCTGGAGACCGAACTGGACAGGCAGACTGCGCTGGTGCATTCGCTCAAGCGGGGCTCGGACTCGCTCCTGCGCTTCAAACAACTCGCCGAGGACCGCGCCAAACAGCTCGGGCAGATGGAAAACCAGATGCAGCTGTTGCAGCAGGAATCCGATGACTGGCGCAAACAGGTCCCGGCTTTGGAGCAGCAGCTGGCAACGCGCGATGAGGAGTTGGCCAGGCTCAGGGATAGCTCTGAATCGACCAGCGCCGAAATGGAGTCGCTGGAAAAAGAACTGGCCGACTGGCGCGTCAAGATGACCGCGATGGAGGCGGAGCTGCGTGAACGCGATGCAGGGCTCGAGGACCTGCGTGACAAGTTGGCCGAGGCTGAAGATGAATTGGGTGGCCTGGCCCGGCTCGAGGAAAAACTTGAACAGACACGTAATGAACGGGATGCCGCCCGTAATGAAGCTGAAGTCACCAAGAGCACAGTCAATGAGCTGGAGTCAGAAATCGCCAGCCTGCGCGACCTGGAACAAAAGCTCAGTTCCTGGGAGTCGACCGTCACAACCCTGCGTGCGGATGTACGCGAGCGAGATGCCACCCTGCACCGGGTTTTCGATGATGTAGGCGGCCTGGTGGGAGCCCGGGTTTCTGCATCGGGGTGGTCAGCCGCTTTCGGTGACCTGCGGTTGCGCCTCGAGCAGCAGGAACGCGAGTTGGCGGCCCTGCAGGAAAAAACGCTGCAACTCGAACCGCTTGCGCAGCGCACTCCCCAACTCGAGAGCGAACTGGCACAACAGGAAACGGACAACGCAAGCTTGCGTGAGGAGCTTGCCGGCCTGGAAGCCGAGCTGGAGGCAACCAGCGAGCTGCGCCACCAGTTGCGCGAACGCAATGCCGATGTCGAGGCAATGCGGACCGATATCGAGCGCAACCTTGATGCGCTGAGCCGGGCAGACGCCGCTGCCGCAGAACTGGCTGAAAACAGGCAGCAGCTAAAAAAACTGCAGCGCGATACTCGTGAGAAAGCCACTCGTATAGACGAGCTGGAGCTGTCTACCGCTGACTGGATCGACCGGCATGCCGCCTTGAATGCGCGTCATGAGGCACAGACGCTGGAACTGGAGCAGCTTGCTAAGGACATGCAACGGCTGCAGGAAAAATTCGAAGCGCAGCGCGAAATGATCCTGCAGCTGCGTGAAGAAAAAATACAGTCCGGCGGTGACGACGAATTGCCAACGCTGTCGACTGTCGTGCGTTCCGGCAGGAACGCGGACTAGTTCAGGACGATATAGCCGCCAGGCGCCGCGTCTGTATGTCAAACAGGTTGCGAAACACAACCTGGGCAATACGACTCTCACTGCCGACGATGTGATCGAAGGAAACCCGATCAATCGCCAGAACTTCAGAAGGCTCGGTCGCCACTACGGAAGCCACAGCAGGCGAACCCCCTTCGATCAGGGCTTGTTCACCAAAGCTGTCGCCGGATACATAACTGTCCAGGCTGACCATGGCGCTGTCGCCGTAACGGGCCAGCCGGTCGCCCGGCAGCAGCACGATAAATCGCCCGGACAGCACGATGTACATGCACTCGGGCGTTGTCCCTTCTACCAGAACTTCCTCAAGCGCTGCGTAGCTGCGCACCTCGCTGCAACGGGCAAACGCGCTCAGCGAGTCCGGCCCCAGCCCGTCAAAAACGGGTGAATGACCCAGCCATTCCACCATCGAATTGGCGTAAGAATCCGGCTGCGGGCTTAATAAAGAAACCGTCATATCAGTTGTACCCCATGAAACCGGGGCTGATTTCAGCATGGCTGACCGGAATAATGTCAGACATAAAGGCAAAGAAATGTCACAGCCGGCAACGCTGCACCATCGCGAAAGCAAAGAAATGTGTCGGCAGCCCGGGCAGGGGCAGGGCCCGCCCGGCGGGCGTCAGAATGTACTCAGTACAATGGCCTGCAGCCGGTCCCCGTACTGCTGCAGCAGTTGCTCGACGGCCCGGGCATCGCGCCGCTCCACCCCGTTGATCAGCTCGGCAAGCAGCTTTCTTGCCAGCTCCGGTTCCGCGCGATCCGCAGCGAGGGCCCGATAGAAGCTGCGGCTGAACAGCGGGCGCAGGTCCTGCATGATCCGGGTCAGGTAGTCATTTCCGGCAAGATCGCAGGCAACGTCGGTCAGCTTATGGGTGAAATTGACCAGTGCCAGCTCGTCATCTGTCTGCGACAGGCTCTGCAGGTCGGGTCCCAGCTGGCGCAGTCCAGCCAGGTCGTCCTCGCTTTCCCAGGCCTGTGCAGCTGCTGCCCCAAGGGCAACAAAAAGGGCTTTGAGCACCGAATACAGATCGCGCGTGTTCTTCCCGGTCAGGCGTGAAACAAAGGCGCCCCGCCGGGGCGGCAGCTCCACCAGGTAGCGACGCTCGAGAATCTGCAGAGCGGCCCGCACCGAGCCGCGGCTCACCCCCAGTGCGGCGGTGATGCGTGCCTCAGGGATGCGTTCACCCGGCGCCAGTTCGCCACGAATAATCAGCTCGGTCAGGTGATCGGCGACCTGGGCCGGTACGCCGGGCAATGGTTGCAGGGTAGCCAGCTTCGACATGGCAGAATTGTCCTACAGTTTGACAATCACGGCAAGTCGGGCCACAGTGTGATCGGGTTCGCTACTGGCCGGCCACGGCCGTGGGTACGATCTGCAACCGGTAAACATCATGACCAGCACCCGCGCACTACAAATGAAAAAGTTTGGCTACCTTGTGTTCCTGGTGGTTCCGGCCCTGCCACTGGCGGCCGTGCTGCTGGGCAATCGCTTTGGCGGCAACAGTTTCTTCGCCTGGTTTACGGTCTTTTTTGTCTACAGCGTTATCCCGCTCGCCGATGCACTAATTGGCAAGGACAGCAGCAACCCGGTACACAATCAGGACAGCCGGCTGGCGCAGGATCGCTGGTATCGCGTGATTGTTCTGGCCTGCGTACCGCTGATGGTCACAACGCTGGCATGGGGTGGTTACATCTTGGCTACCTGGCCGATGAACTGGATCGGAAAACTCGGTTGGGCCATTTCCATCGGCGTTGTTGGAGGCGTGCTGGCGATCAATGCAGCACATGAACTGATTCACAAGGCTGGCAAGTTCGAACAATTTTGTGGCGGCTTCCTCATGGCGCTTGTGTGTTACGCCGGCTTTAAAGTCGAACACATCCGCGGTCATCACGTGCATGTGTCTACACCACGGGATGCATCGTCCTCGCGCTTTGACCAGTCGCTCTATCATTTCCTGCCGCGCGCCTGGTTCCACAATTCGCGCAACGCGTGGCGGCTGGAGGCCGAGCGGCTTGCCTACCGCGGCCACAGCGCGTTCAGCTGGCGCAACGAACTTGTCTGGTGGTACCTGCTCTCGCTGACCATTGCAGGGGCGTTTTACTTTTTCTTCGGCATCGCCGGTGTGGTCTTTTTCCTGGTGCAGAGCTTCGCTGCCGTCACCTTCCTCGAAATCGTCAATTATCTCGAGCACTACGGGCTGGAGCGCAGGCGATTAGAGAACGGGCGTTACGAACGCACTACCCATCTGCATTCATGGAATTCCAACTACCTGCTGACCAACCTGTTGCTGTTCCAGCTGCAGCGTCACTCGGATCACCATGAGAATCCACGGCGCGATTACCAGCTGCTGCGTCATTACGACGACAGCCCGCAGTTGCCGGCCGGTTACGCCACCATGATGCTGCTGACAATGGTGCCCCCCCTGTGGCGACGCGTCATGAATCCGCGCGTACAGGCATTTTATGCCAACCGCGCTCAGGCCTGATCGTTTAGCAGAGCAATCAACGCCGACGTATCCCAGCGACCGTGGCCGCGGCGCTGCAGTTCAGAATAGTAACCATCGACGATTTGCGTTACGGGTAGCTGCGCACCATTGTGTTGCGCCTCCTCCAGGGCAATTGCCAGGTCTTTGCGCATCCAGTCAATGGCAAAGCCAAAATCGAATTCGCCCGCTGCCATCGTTGCGCTGCGGTTGGTCATCTGCCACGACTGCGCAGCACCGCGGGAAATAACATCAATCACCACGGCAACATCCATCCCGGCGCGTTGGGCAAAATGCAGTCCTTCTGCCAGCCCCTGCACCAGCCCGGCTATGCAAACCTGGTTGACCATCTTTGCCATCTGGCCGGCACCAGCTGGCCCCAGCAGGCGAGCATAGCCAGCGTAACAGTCCAGCAACCCGGCAACCCGTTCGAATACTGCCGGCTCTCCGCCACACATTATTGATAGCGTGCCCTGCTCCGCGCCGGACTGGCCACCGGAAACCGGCGCGTCGATAAATTCCGCTTCCTGTTGCCGGCACAGCGCAGCCAGCTCACGCGCCAGCCGCGCCGATGCCGTGGTGTGATCGACCAGCAGCGTGCCCGGCTTCATACCGGCAAGGGCACCATCCGGCGCCGCCACCACGGCGCGTACGTCGTCATCGTTACCAACGCAACAGAACACGACATCTGCATCGCTCGCCGCAGTCGCCGGTGTGGCCGCAGCGCGGCCGCCGTGTTGCTCGACCCAGCGCTGCGCGCGGCTGCCCGTACGGTTGTATACAGTCACTGTGTTACCGGCTGCAGCCAGGTGCCCGGCCATGGGATAGCCCATTACACCCAGACCAATAAACGCGACGCGCTCAGTCATCCGACGACTCATCACTGTAGAGATGACAGGCGACGCTGTGCGGAGTCGCGTTGCCGCTGCGGACCTTTACTACCGGAGGCTCTTGCTGCGAACAGATATCCATCGCCTGGGGGCAGCGCGGGTGAAACGGACAGCCGGTGGGCGGTGATATTGGCGACGGCACGTCACCGGGCAACAGGATGCGTTCGCGGCTGGTTTTCGGGTCCGGTATCGGGATTGCCGACATCAACGCCTGCGTATACGGGTGGCGCGGCTCACGGTAGATATCTTCCGCGCTGGCAGTCTCGACAATCTTGCCCAGGTACATTACGCCAACGAAGTCGCTTACATGCTGGACTACAGCCAGATCATGCGAAATAAACAGGAAGGCAATGCCATGGTCGCGTTGCAACTGCGACAACAGGTTGAGCACCTGTGACTGTACTGACACGTCCAGCGCACTGACCGGCTCATCGGCAACAATAAAGTCGGGGTTGAGCGCCAGGGCCCGGGCGATGCCGACGCGCTGCCGCTGGCCGCCGGAAAACTCGTGCGGATAACGGTCCAAAACCTGGCGGCGCAGGCCGACCACTTCGAGCAACTGCTGTACTTTTGCGTCACGGCCTGCGGCGTCGCCGATGTTGTGGGTATCGAGCGCTTCGCGGATTGTCTGCCGTACCGTGCGGCGCGGACTGAGCGACGCGTATGGGTCCTGGAAAATGACCTGCATGCGGCGACGCCATGCGACCAGCTGCGAGTGTGGCAATGAGGCGATATCTGTTCCATCCAGCCACACCTCTCCTGCAGTCGGCTCGTGCAGCCGCAACACGGCGCGGCCCAGCGTCGACTTGCCGCAGCCTGACTCGCCAACCAGCCCGAAGGTCTTGCCGGCAGCAATCTCAAAACTCACGCCGTCGACAGCCTTTAGCTGTGCGACGACCCGGCGCAGCAGCCCGCCACGCACCGGGAAATACTTTTTCAGGCCACGCACCTGCAGCAGGGGCCGCTCAGCCATGGTCGGCTCCGGGGAAATAGCACGCCACCCGGGCGCCGTCGCGTGTTTCGAGTGGTGGCGGGGCAGCTTCACACTCTTCCACCCGGCGCGGACAGCGATCGGCAAAGCGACATCCCGGCGGCAGGTGCAACAGATCAGGCACGGTACCGTGGATAACCGGCAACTCATCCAGCCGCTGCTGGCGAATCCGCGGGATCGAACGCAGCAGGCCTTGTGTATAGGGATGCTGCGGCGCTTCGAACAGCTGCCCGATGGGTGCATCCTCGATGACCTGACCACAATACATCACTGCAGCGCGGCTGCAGCTCTCGGCAATCACGCCCAGGTCATGCGTGATAAGCATGACTGCCATGCCGAACTCCTGCTGCAGTTTGACGATCTGCTCCATTACCTGCGCCTGGGTCGTTACATCCAGGGCCGTCGTCGGCTCGTCGGCAATCAGCAGCTTTGGCCCGCAGGACAATGCCATGGCAATCATCACGCGCTGACGCATGCCGCCGGACAACTGGTGCGGGTACTCATCAAGCCGTCTGTCAGGAATCGGAATACCAACGCGTTCGAGCATCTCCATCGCCTGTCGGCGCGCGCCGGCTCGGTCTGTCTGACGATGGCGGCGAATAACATCGATCATCTGGTTGCCGATAGTAAATACCGGGTTCAGCGCCGTCATTGGCTCCTGGAAGATCATCGAAATCTCGCTGCCGCGGATGTCGCGCATCTGCTTTTCTGACAGCGCCAGGATGTCGCGTCCACCCATACGAATTGATCCAGAGACAATTTTTCCGGGTGGAGAAGGAATGAGCCGCAACACGGCCAGTGCCGTTACCGTCTTGCCGCAGCCGGATTCGCCTACAATACCCAGGGTTTCACCCGGCGCCACATCAAAGCTGACATCGTCGACGGCGCGCACTACACCACGCTCGGTGCTGAATTCGATACAGAGGTTTCGTACCGACAGGAGGGGCTCTGAGCTCAAGCGACAGACCTCGGATCCAGCGCATCCTGCAGGGCATCGGAAAACAGGTTAAATGCCATCACCAGGCCAAACAGAAAAATTGACGCCCAGATGAAGTTATTGAACTGCCCTGCCAAGACCTCCTGTGTCGATTCAGCAATCATCAGCCCCCAGCTCACTCCGTCTTTCACGCCAAGCCCGAGAAAACTCAGGATTACTTCCGATTTGATCGCAGCAACAAACACAATCGTTGCCTGTACCAACAGGATATGAAATGTATTGGGGATGATGTGGCGAAAGATTATTTTCATTTCGGGCACGCCAAGCGCACGCGCCGCTTCGACAAACTCGAAACCACGCAGCTTTATCACTTCCCCGCGCACGAGTCGCCCGGTGGTCGTCCAGAACGTTGCAATCATCGCGACGTGCATTGCATAGGCATACCCTTTCAGAGCAAATGCCAGCGCTGCCACAAACAGGTAAAACGGGATCGAATCCAGCACCCCTTTCAGCCAAAGTATTACGCCATCGATCCAGGTGCCGCTGAAATAACCTGCCAAAGCCCCAAGGATGGCACCAACAATTGTCGACAGTACAGCAACCACCAGGCCTACCTCGAATGCCACCTTGGTGCTGAAAATTGCGCGCTCGAAAATATCCTGGCCAATCACGTTGGTGCCAAACCAGTATTCCCGTGACGGCGATGCCCACATCGGTCCGGTTACATCGCTCCAGCCCTGGCCCAGGACGCCAACCCACACGCCAGCGGCCACAACCAGGTACACCACCACTATCGCCAGCCCGACCAGTCCCAGCCGATCGCGTGACAGCTTGTACAACGCCTTGGACCACAGCGACTCGCGACTGCGGCCGCCGCTGGCAGCGACTGATGCGGCAGTAAAGATCATTTTAGCGACACCCGCGGATCGACCATCTTGTACATGATGTCCGTTAGCAGCAACGTGAAGACAAATAACACTGCAGTCAGACCAACCACTGCCTTCAGCACCGGCTGGTCACCTGTTGTGATCGCGTCGTAGGTGACTTTGCCCACACCGGGTATACCGAAATAGCTTTCAATCAGCAGACTGCCACTGATCACCACCAGCGGGATCGAAAACATGATTCGGGTAATGATGGGAATCAGGCTGTTCTTGAGAATATTCTTGTACAGCAGCTTCCATGGCCGCGCACCAAAAGCGCGTGCGGTTCGCACATGATCACGTGTCATTTCCTCGACGATTACGGCACGATAGAAACGCGTGTTGTAACCGAGCGCCACGAATACGGTCGCCAGCGTCGGAACCGTCACGTAACGCACATAGTCGGCAAGGCTGTAAACATCCCAGCCACGCACCGGAAAAAGATTCAACCCATAGCTCGACGAGAAAATCAGCTGGAAGGCCACAATAGCAATAAGAAAACTGATACTCATGCCGACAACGGCACCGCCCATGATGAGCTTGTCGATCCAGCCGCCGCGATGATAGGCGGCAATCAGCGCCAGCACGATACCAAGCGCATTGCCGAGTATGAAGCCGGGTGCGGTCAGCGCCAGCGAAACCGGTATGGTACGCACCAGCAGACCGCTGACCCGTTCCCCGGTGGAATCAGAATGACCGAAGTCCAGTGTCACCAGCTCCTGCAGGTAGTCGGCATAGCGCACGAAAAACGGCCGATCGTAGCCAAGCTGGTGCCTGACCTCCTCTATCTGCTCCGGCGTGGGATTTTTGCCCAGTAACTCGTAGGTCTTGTCAGGCCCGAAGTAGACCATCAGCACGAAACTGATGAAGGTCACACCGATAACCAGCGGGATTCCGCCGATCAGTTTGCGAATTGCAAATTGCGCCAGCTCCACCGCCGGGCTTATTCCTGTCGCAGGTCGACGTAACGCAGCCAGAACCCGCCAACAATATTGCGGTCAGGATAGCCAATGACGTTGTCGTGCCACATCAGCAGGTTGGTGCGGGACAGTCCCATGATGGCAACACAATTGTCTACCAGGATCTCGTTCATGCGGCGGTAGATTGCCGTACGCTCCGGGCCGGGCTGCATCACGGCTGATTGCTCATACAGGCGATCGTATTCGGGATCAGCAAAGTTGGCGTCGTTCGAGCCGGGCGAGCCATTGGGACCATAAAACAGCTGCAGCACGTTTTCCGCGTCCGGGTAGTCCAGGCCCCAGGACTTCGATACAAACGGAAGTTTGCTCTGCTTCCACGCCTTGCTGATATCACCAAAAGTTGCAAACTGCTCCAGCACGACCTTTTCGGATGGATATCCGATCTCCGACAGGAAACCGCGGAACTGCTCGAATAACTGCCGCTGCTTTACTGACGCTGCGACGCCGTAAACCAGCTTTGGCAGGGTATCGGAGTCCCAGCCATTATCTGCCAGCAGCTTCCTGGCTCCTTCTACATCCCGGATCACTGATACCTGCGACATACCTGCGTCGAATTCAGGCACCGCCGGCGGGATGATCCCGGGATAGATCTTGGCTATACCGTTATAAAAGCGCTCGTTACGCTGGTTCCAGTCGAATGCCTTGATAACGGCGCAACGCAGTGCCTTGTTACGCCCGGCCCGTACTGGGTCGGTGTTGTAGCCAAACTCCTCAAAATCCATGTTAAATGTGTTGAAGATAACCTCAGGGGCGACCAAATCCAGCATCTTGTAGCGACCCTCGAGCTCGGTTTTCATTGTCGGTGGTGTCTTGGACGACAGTACGGTATCGAACTGCTCGGTCGGGATCTTGGCAAACTGGATTTCATTGCCCTTTGAAAACGAATTCCAGCGTGCCGCATCCTCGGTGATGAAGTCGACATCAACCCGGTCGACAAATGGCGGCGCGCGGCCAGCAATTGCTTCCAGGCCAAGTCCGTCATGCAGTGTCGGATCATAGCCCTCGGCCGCAAGATCAACCGGCTCGCTGCGGAAACGCGGATTCCTGATCAGCGCTGCTCTGGCCGTGTCGAATCGCCGGAGTTTGAACGGGCCGGAGCCGACCGGCCGGATAGAGAACTCGCGACCGTAGTGCTCCACCGCCTCGCGCGGCACCAGGGCGGAGAAGCCCATGGTCAGTGTATGAACGAGTTGCGGGTAAGGCCGTGTCAGGCGGATTTGCAGGGTATGCCTGTCAGGTGCCTGCAGGCCGCTTACCGGTGCGGCGTAATCACTGCCCGCCTCTTTCCACTCATCCAGCCCTTCGATTCGCCCCTGCCACACCCACGCGCCCTGCGACAGGCTGCGCGGGTCAAAATGACGCTTGATGGAATAGATGAAATCTTCTGCTACTACCTCGCGGCCTATACCATCAGCAAAACTCTCATCATCGGTGTAACTAACACCCGGTTTGAGGCGAATGGTGTAGGTGAGGCCATCCGCTGAAACTTCCGGCATGCCGGCGGCGAGATTTGGTTTCAGCTCATAGGGCCGGGCAAGGTATTTGTACGCATACAACGTGTCGTACACGTTGAGGACAATAAAATTACTGTAGACGGTGGCTGCCTGGGTCGGATCGACGCTGACCGGTGCCTGGTCCATGGAATGCCGGTAGACCTTTTGCCCGGCAGCTGCCGCGTTGCGGTTTCCCCCGCCGTTGCCGCAGCCGACCAGCAGGAACCCTGCAGCCAGTATCAATAAGGTCGCTGAGCGAAGTGAGGTCATAGGATTGCCCTGAATATAACGCCGCAGCGGGGATTACAGCCGCGACGCGCGCGTGTTGTCAAATTACCGCTAGCAGCTGCGACGATATAGCACGAGAGTAGTGTCGTCCGGCTTGCTTGGAGCGGCCGCTTCCGGCTCGAGCATTCGTTGCTGCGCGGCTTTCATTACACGCTCGGCCGCTTTTTCAATATTTCCGACCCTGACGTACTCGATCAGTTCATCCGGATGCAGGTTATCCAGCACGCCATCTGTTGCCAGCACCACCGTGTCACGTCGGGCCAGTGCCAGGCTCTGGCCAATCTCGATGCGCATGTCACGCGCACCAATTACATTCGATACCAGATGGCGGTCCTCGTGATGCATCGCCTCGCCTTCGTCCATTACGCCGGCTTCGACGGCATAACCAACAGGTGAATGAGCAACTGTCTGCAGGCGCAGCCGCCCGCGCTGGCCGACCACCATGACAGCTGAGTCGCCGATATGTATCGGGCGAACGCGATGCCGGTCAATTTCCACCAGCGCCAGCGTGGTGGCAGAACCGTTACCACTCGCGCGCACGCTTTCGTTGGCGTGTTCGATAGCGTTGACTATCGCGGCCCGCGATGAAGAACCACGATCATTATCTGCGGGAATGCCAGCCAGGGCGTCAACGGTGTCCTGTGACGCGGTATGTGCCAGGCGTGAACCGCCGACGCCGTCGGCAACAGCCAGTATTACCGCATGCCGGTCGAGCGGGACGATGGCAGCAGAGTCTTCATTGCTGCCGTCTTTGTCGGGAGCCCGAAACGAACAGAGCACCGCTTCGCCATCCGCAACCAGGACATGCTGCAGGTCAGGTTCGACGCTGTCCTTCAGGAGCAGCGGTTTGCTGAGTAACGCCACCATGCATCAAGCCTCCAGGTGGTCGGCACACCATGGGCACCAGCCCCAGAACTCGGTCAGCACATCGTTGCCGCAGCTGCCACACGCCGTGCCGTCCGGCAGCTTCCATCGCTTGCGAACCTTGTTGCGGCACCATGGACAATAGCGCATGTGCGGCATCAATTCCCGCCGACTGCAACGAGCGTTGCTGCAGCGCGCTACATAGCGCTTGTCCGAGTATTGTTTCTCCTCTGCATCGTCAAATTTTGCACCGTAACACCAGGCGCAATAATGCCAGTCGAGCTTCATCCCGCGATCGCAGCGGGGGCACTGCGCGGGAAACTGTGTCTCACCGTGAAGAAAACGGCCGTCAGCACCACACCACGGGCAGGCCTGCATCGATTCGGCAACAGGCCCCTCACATTTGCGGCAGCTGAAGCGAGTCTCCAGCTGTTTGCCGTAGCGACGACGAAACTGCCGCCACCTGATTTCGTGCCAGCTTGGAGAATTTCCGTTTGGCTGTTTGCGCCGCCGGCTCTTGCGTTTCAGCCAGGCGCGGGTACGCGGCAGAATACGCTCATACTCAGCCAGCATCGTGCCCGCATTGGCGAAGCGACGGGATGGCGTTACGTCGATTGATTTTTTCAGGAAATCTATGAATTCCGTCGGCATCCGCTGACGCAGCCGGTCATAGCCCGGGCCCGGCCAGGTGAACGGCCACTCGGGCAGTTTCCCGCTCAACATCCTGTAGGCAATCAACCCCAGCGAAAACACATCGGAACGATAGCCGGGCCGGCCCATCGCCTGTTCCGGTGCCACGTAGCCAAGCGTGCCGGATCCGGAAGCCTTGAGGGTGCGCAATGCGATCTTGGCTATACCGAAGTCGGCCAGTCGCAGCTCGCTGTCCGGGAACAGGATGAAATTCTCGGGTTTTATATCGCAATGAATAACTCGCAACCCATGAGCAAACGCCACGGCGTCGAGCATCTGCAAAATCAGGTCCAGCGCCTTGTCGGCAGCGAGTCGATAACCGATACGGTCCGCCAGCGTGCCGATACCGAGCGGGCTGACAATGACGAAGGTCTTGTCGATGAAACCGGCATCCTTGATGGGGAGAATGTGCGGATGATCGAGCTTTGCCGCAAGCCGGACTTCCTTGCGAAATTCGTCGGGAAATTTTCCTTCCGTTTGAAAAGTGTGCGGGATCTTGAGCGCGACACGCACGCCCAGTATCGTGTCGTAAGCCGCGTACACTGCTGCAAAATTGGTGACCGCAAGCCGCTTCTCGATGCGGTACTTGCCCAGTTTTTGTCGCCGCCTCAGCTTGTCGGTTTGCATGGGCCGAAGTTTACTTTAAGCCGTCGCTGGCCGCCCGCACCCTGGTATGCGACGATTTGTCCGGTGATCCGGATTCTCACTTTCAGTACCCTTTATCCCAACGCCGCCCGGCCTGGCCACGGGCCGTTTGTCGAGCACCGGCTGCGCCAGCTGGTCGGCAGCGGTGCGGTGAGCGCTTCAGTCATCGCTCCGGTGCCATGGTTTCCCTTCAGGAATAAGGCGTTCGGCGACTACGCCGACTTTGCCGCCGCGCCGCGGGCCGAAACCCGTCATGGCCTTGAGATCGTGCATCCGCGCTACCCGGTAGTTCCCAAAGTAGGCATGAACCTGGCGCCGGCCCTGCTGGAGCGGTTCAGCCGAACAGCGGTGGACCGCGAACTGGCCCGCCACCCTGATACCGCTTTGATCGATGCCCATTATTTTTACCCCGACGGCGTCGCCGCCGCTGCCCATGGATTGCGCACCGGAAAGCCCGTCGTGATAACCGCGCGCGGCACGGATATCAGCCTGATTCCGCAGTATCGCCGGCCACGGCAGAAAATCCTGTGGGCGGCACGCCAGGCTGCCGCGATTATTACGGTGTGCGAGGCATTGAAACTGGCACTGGTCGATCTTGGTGTCCCGGCCGACCGGATTACCGTCCTGCGTAATGGCGTGGACTTCGAAATCTTTCGCCCGGTACCGAAACAACAGGCCCGGGCTCGCACCCTGATGAACGGCCGCACACTGCTATCGGTTGGCCACATGATCGAGCGCAAGGGCCATCACCTGGTGATCGAAGCGCTGACCCGGCTCCCGGACACAAACCTGGTGATCGTGGGTGACGGACCCATGCACCAGGAACTGGTTACGCAGGTTGCGTCTGCGAGGTTGGGCGACAGGGTGCGATTTGCCGGTCGCATCGCCCAGGATCAGCTGCCCGATTACTACAGCGCTGCTGACGCTCTGTTGTTGGCATCGAGCCGCGAGGGGATGGCCAATGTCCTGCTGGAGTCACTGGCCTGTGGCACGCCGGTTGTTGCCACGCCGGTATGGGGCACGCCGGAAGTGATTGCCGACCCTGCTGCCGGTGTACTAAGCGCGGACCGCTCGGCTGGCGCGATCGCGGCTGCCGTACGCCAGCTGTTCGATAACTATCCCGACAGCGATGCCACTCTCGCCTACGCGAGGCAGTTCAGCTGGGAAGCCACTACCGCCGGGCAAATCGAGTTGTTCCGCCGCATCAGCGGCCACTAACGCGCCGAATTCAATGCGATAAACGTGCCGCCGTGCTGTTCACACAGCAGGCGCATGAGGGTAGCAAAGCGTTCGCCGGTAATATGCAGGCGCGGATCCTGCTCCAGCATCACCGGAAATCCCACGGCATGAATGCGCACCAGGCGGTTGCCGTCCGTGCCGAATCGATTGATCTTGTTGACCGCATCGAGCACCGGCTGTATCCCGCCGCCGGTAAACTCGTCACCAAATACGTACAGGCTGATACGCTTGTCAGACGAATAGAAGGTCGAAATGGCACGGGTGATTCCCTCAACCGGGCTGGAATTACTGAACGCCCGCCAGCCGCGCAGCTTGTCGACGATTGCCTTGCGGCGAGCACGTGAATCAGGAATCCAGCGACCACGATAGCGCGGAAACATGTACTGACCCATGTCGTTCATGACCTGGATACCTTTGACGTCCGGGTAAACTGCCAGGGTTTCGCTAACCTTGCGCTGCACCGCCGGCCACGCATACTGAAACATGCTCGAAGAAGTATCGATAATAAAAATGATGTATTCGCTGTCGGCAGGTATACCACCAATGACGCTGCTGGGCTCGGCGTCGAAAATACGTAACTCGTCAACTTCCTGCGTGAGTTCGGCACGCGCAAACTCCAGCCGGCGCTCCAGTATCTCGACAACGGTTGAATCTTTTTCCGACATTTCGAATTCGCCACGCAGTGAACTTAGCCGGTCGCTGAGCCGCGCCAGCTCGCCACGCCGGCGGGACACCTGGTCGCGACGGTCCTCGGCCTCGGTATCCACGGTTACGATGAGACTGCGTAATTCATCGAGGCGGTCCTCGAGCTCCTGCGCTTCTGTACGCAGCGCCTCGGTCGTTTGTTCCAGCACCATCGGCTGGGTCACCTTGGTAATTACCAGCAGCAGCAGAATTGCCCCGAAACCGCAGGCAATCGCGTCCAGAAACGACAGGCTGAATGGCTGTATTTCGCGTCGATGCGGCATGAGCTTAAGGCCAGTCGCGCGACGGGCTCATAAATGAGCCGTTGGTAACCATCGCCAGACGCCAGAACTGGCTGGACGCTGCCGGGTCCCCCTCAATGGGAAACATGATGGTGTTGACGGGTATGCCGACTGGTAACACCTCCAGTGAACGCTGATAGGTCCGGATGCGATTGCGCGGCGAGATAGTGCGACGCTTTGGCGGCCCGTCACCGACGGTCGGCAGTCCGTCGGTTATCAGCACGATATTGTCCGGCAGCGGGTCCATGTCGCTAACCGCGCTAAAGGCGGCGTGCAGGCTGGTTCCCTTGCGAGGCTCGAGCTTGCGCAGCGCCGCTGCAGCTTTTCCCTTCTGCGCCTGGTCGGTTGCCGCAAACCATTCGCCCTCCGTTCCTTCCAGCAGCGGCTGTGCGGTTTCATTGAATACGTAAACCTGGAACCGGGTGGTTTCCGGCATACGCCGCATGATCCACTCGACTGTTTGCAGCGAGCGCTGCCATTTTTGCGCCTCCAGCTTCCGTTCCAGCGGCATATTCCTGCGCCGGATGATGTTAACCAGGGTCGTGTCGAGCATACTGGCCGAGGCATCAAGCATGACCAGCAGGCGCTCACCACCGAGCTTCAGCCCGGTCAGGTACTGCCGGTCACCCATACCGAGGAAATCGCGCGCATTGGACTCGGTCAGCCGCTGCTCCTCGGCAGCGCCCTCCAGCCGCTTGTGCTGCTCTTCCAGCGCCTTGAGTTCTGCCATCAACGCCGCGATGTGCTCGCGTTGCGACAGCGTGGTTTCGTCCTGGTTGGCCAGTTCATCGCGCGCACGCGCAATTTCCTCGGTAACCTGGCGGGCGCGCGCCTCCAGCTGGATGATTTCGGCTGCCGCAATCTCTATTGCTTCGCGTGAACGGTGCACATAGGTTTCGCTTTCGCTGATTTCTTCCTTGAGCGCGGTTATCTCTACGAGGAGCTCGGCATTGATTTCGTCCGAGCGCTGTAAAGTGGAGTGATGTATGAGCATAAACACAAGCACGGTGGCGCCGAAGCCGCACGACATGATGTCGAGAAACGACAGGCTGAAAACCGTGAATCGTCGCTGTTTACGCGCCATCGACTGTAATCAGCTGAAGCAGTTGTTCCGTGCCGCCCAGACGCAGCACATCGCCATAGTTGACGCTGACACTGCCATCGATCCGGCGATCGTTTACGAAGGTACCGTGTTCACTGCAATCCTCAACCACGACGACGCCGTCGTTACGCGTTATCCTGCAATGCTCACGCGAAACACCTGCCAGGTCGCCGGTCAGCACGACATTCCTGCCGCTGTCCGTCGGCTGCGAACCCAACGTGAGGGTGTCGCTGCCGATCGGGATACCACGGCCACGATAAAGCACGTGAGTCGGAAGGACCTCTGCCGGCCGCTCTTCCTGTGGCAGTGGCAGGCTGACTGCATCTCGATGCCAACTGACGCTGGTAACAAATGCCACTGACTCGCCGCTGCCGCAAATCTCGTCGGCGCGCCGCAGCGCA
Organism: Gammaproteobacteria bacterium; assembly: GCA_013003425.1. Taxonomy (NCBI): domain Bacteria; kingdom Pseudomonadati; phylum Pseudomonadota; class Gammaproteobacteria; species Gammaproteobacteria bacterium. The sequence continues at coordinate 197,277 of JABDJB010000006.1, forward strand.
CCTGCGGCCGCCTGCGCCGTAGCCTGTTCGACAACGTCGCAGCCGGACAGGTTATCGCCGAGCGCGGCGACCAGGCCGGGAAAAAACTGGATACGGTCGCTCAGCAGCAAGGTCAGCGGCTCACCGGGGCGACCGGTTGCGGCAATGTGCCGGCTCAGGCGGCTGAACTGCTCTTGCGCCGCTGCTGCCAGCGACTGCGCCGAAACGGTAACCGTATGATCGCGCCCGCCGCTGGGCAGTGACAACTCTGCCTGGCCGGCACGGGAAACTGCAGCAAGCCAGCCGGGCAGCTGGTCGTACAGGCGCTGCTCCGACTCGGCTGAATGCATCGGGTCATAGCGGGTGTTGCGTACAAACGTATCGCCAACCGCGTTGGCCCAGGCCGCATAAAAATCCGCCAGCCCGCAACCCTCCTGCTCGCTGACCTGACCGCGGCTGAGCTGGCGGCCCTGGTTCAGTTCCGTGAGCACCACCCGGCGTGCCAGCAACTCCAGGTGAAACAGCTGGCGGCCCGGCACCGGCTGCTCGGCGGCCACCACTGCCTGGTCGACCATCGCGCTAACCGGCACGGCGCACTCCCGCGCAATTCCGAGCAACAGGCTCAGTTGCTCGCGCCCGAAACTGCCCGGGACAACCAGAATCACCGGTTCCTCGCGACCCGTCTCTGACCACACCTGGCGCAGGTGGTGGTAAGCGAGGTCAGCATAGGTTGCAGCACCGCGTACCGAGCCGGGCAGGCTGTCGAGACTCAGCTGCCCCCAGAAATCGTCAAACACACGTCCCGGATGCAGTCGCGCCTGCGCGAGCGCCGCGGCGCCAACGCTGACATCGCCGTCGACCAGTGCATAACCGGGGCTGTCCAGCAGCACACCTTCGGCACCGCGTACGCGCAGACCACTATCTCCGATTTCAATCGCGATGGTCATCTAACGTACCTGCAGATGCTGCACGAGACGTTCGTCGCAATAATTCTGCGTGTCGAGCACCAGCCGTTCCTGCAGCAACTGCAACTGGTGCATCAGAAACATCAGGACGATGCTTAAAAGCAAAGCAACAAAGGTTGAATTGAACGCCACACCAAGACTCTCGGTGACGCCGGAAATATTGCCCTCCACTGCCTGGTGTGCCTGGCTGAGGGCTTCGCCGATACCACGCACCGTACCTATAAAGCCGATAGACGGGATCGCCCACGCGATATACCTGACCATCGACAACTCCGAATCGAGCCGGTCCGACTCGCCGTCGCACACAGCACGAACCGCCGTGGAAACATCCTGGATGTTATGAGTCGAGCGAAACCGGTGCAGCGCAGTGAGCAATGCCCGCGGCAACAGGTGATCGCGCTCCGCATCGGGCAATGCCTGAACCGGGCGCGAAAACTGCCGCGTATCCTCGGGCAGGATGCTCATGCCCTCGCTTACGGGAATCAGATCGCGTTGCAGCAGGCGGCGCTCGGCAACCTGCCCGGCTGCCTTGTAACCCATGATCGCCATTGCCCACAGCATCAGGATGAAACAGGTCTCCTGCTCGAAATCGCGAATCAGCACGTAGATCGACCGCTCTGGCACAAAACCGGGATCGACGGCCATTTGCGCGCGATGCTCAGCCATAATTTCAGCTGCCTTGGGACGCACTACCGAAACGTAGACGCCGTGTACGACAATCACCGCAATAACCAGCGCGAACAGCTGGAACAGAAACTCGACCGGAATGTTGTGACGCCTGAAAACCGCAGTTTCAGCCATGATCAGATATCCGTCGGAAAGACAACGGCGGTATCGGCAGTGACCGCCTCGCTGGGAGCGAAGCTGTCAGAGTCTTCGTCATCCTCCTGGGCCACCGCGATCAGGCCGAACGCGAAAAGGGTCAGTAATAACGCATAGGCGATATTTCGCATCATTTACTCCTGCTCCCGGCAACAAGCCGGGTTAATAATACTTGTGACTGCGGCAACTGGCAGACATTCCATCATCGCGCGTAGCGCGCAATGCGAAACCCCAGATCGGGCCGCCCCTGGGCGCCACGATCGCGCCAGGCGCTGCGCAACTCGCTGATATTCCCCTTCATCCAGCTGGCGCCGCGTATCACGTGCTGGTCGCCGAACTGGGGACCCAGCGGGTCGACCAGTGACAGGAACGGATCCACCGTACCCTGCTCGTAATAATCGTGGGTCCATTCAGATACGTTGCCGGCCAGTTCGCTGATACCCAGCGTGTTGCGGGAAAACGTGCCCACCGGCGCGGTGACGGTATAACCATCATCGTAACCCTCGAGTTTCTGTGCAATCAGGCTTCCAGCAGCATTGTCAGCAAAATTGCCCGCGCCCTCCGGTGGTGGCAGTTGCTCGCCCCAGACATACCTGCGCGGCTGTGCGCCGCCGGCGAACCGTGCCACCCACGCCCATTCCGCCTCGCTGGGCAGCCGGTACCCTGTCGTCATCGGACGTACCGCTACCAGCCGGCCGTCACGATCAATGTAGGCGCGTGGCAGGCCATCACGATCACTCAGCCAGTTGCAGTAGCGTGCCGCAAGCTGCCAGCTGACGCGCACGGCCGGCTGGTCGTCTCCATCCAGTGAAACGCCGCCCATGAAACCGGAGCTGTGCTCAGGCATGAACTGGCGAAAAGCAGCATTACTCACTTCGGTTCGGCCGATATAAAACTCGCGGGTCAGTTCGACATCGCGGCGTACCTCGTTGCTGCGCCTGCCCTGTTCACGCCGCACCGACCCCATACGCAGCGAACCGCCACGCACCAGGACCAGCTCACCGGCAGCCGTGCTGATGGCAGGCGCCAGATTGGCCGCTGCTGCTTCAGCAATTGTCTTGAGCACAACGGTCAGTCTCTGCTCCAGGCCGCGCCGTGGCGTGACCGTCTCTTTGTAAGGTGCGTAACCATCCTTGCGCACCTCAATAGTGTGTGGCGCTGCCGTCAGCGACAGCACCTGTGCATTACCGCGCGCCTGTCCGTCGACATATATCTCCGCGTCGGCCGGGCTGGTCACGATACGCACGCTGCCCAGGATCGGCTGCAACTGCACGGACAATTCACGGCGCTGATCGGGACGCAGCTCCACCTGGCGGCTGGCCGGCTCATAACCGGCCCTGGCAAATGACACGCGATGCCGGCGCCCCGGCTGCAGTGCGAGCTCGAGCGGGGTGCGTCCCCTGAACTGCCCGTTGACCGTCACGCTGACGCCGGCCGGCGTGGTGCTGACGGCGAGCAAACCGTCCGCAGCTTCCAGCTCGAGATTTGCCAGGGTCTGCGGCTCCCCGGCTATTACGGTCAGCGGAACCAGCTGTTCCTTGAAGCCTTGCAAATCCACGCTCAACTCGCGATCACCAGCCTCGACCTCGGCGGTCAGAGGGGTCTGTCCGAGCTCGATACCATCGACCGACACCGTGGCGCCCGGTGGACTGCTGGACAGCGTCACCGGCGCCCAGTTGGGCTGCAAGGGCACATCGAAGGACTGCCGCATGTGGCCACCGAAAATTTCGATTTCCTGTTCCTGCGGCAAGTGATTCCTGGCCCGCACGACCAGGCGCCGCAGGCCGGCGGCAATTTCCGCGTCGCTCAGCGGCGACGCTCCTATCACCTCGCCGTCGACAACGATTTCGGCACCGGCAAGATCGCCAGCTGTTATTGACACCAGCCCCGGCAGTTTTTCCAGTTCCAGCGCAAACTGCTGGTTTGATGACTGGCCGACAGTTATGCGCTCGTCCAGCGGCACATAACCGTCAAGTTGAGCCATAACCCGGTACTCACCGGGTCGCAGCAGGTAGCGGCCACCGAAGCGGGGTCGCAGCAGCCCGCCCGACAGCGCCATTGTCTCGGGCACCGGCTCCAGCACAACGCTTACCGAGCGCGCGGTAAACATGTACCAGGTTGAAACAGCAAGCAGCGCAAATGTTGCGATCAGCGCAGCATAAAGCACCTGGTGACTGCGCCGGTGCATGAGTACCGTTCCGCTGGCTGCCTTGAAAGCGACCGGCTGGACTACATCGCGACCACCCGGCCGGGTTTGAGCCGGTGGCAGGTCGACGGCTTCACCCGACCTCGCATGAATGAAAATCCTGTTGCCGCGGCTGGCAAAAACCATGTGGCCGACCGGAAAAACGACGGTGTCGCCATCGCGCAGCCAGTGTGACCCCGTGATCGGTTTGCCATTGATGCTTGCCGCAGCCGCAGGAACCAGAAACGCGGCGCCGTCATGCACTCCGATATGAGCCAGCAGCTCACCATTGTTACCGAGCCGGACTGCCGCAGTGCTGCCACCTACCTCCAGTGGCAGCTCGCCGTCACCATAGACGCGCTCGCCGCTATCGTCATGCACATGTACCGCGAGGTTCAAATCTGCTCCTCGCAGCGCACGACCAGGGACTCCGGCGCGATACCGGGCTCGATTACAAGCTCGGCACGCACGTCACGAAAACCACTGCGTGTGCCGATGACGGTATAACGGCCTGGCATCAGTTCCAGTTCGTGGCTGTCGAAACGACCAAGCCTGCCAACCCGGAAAACCACGACTTCCGTCTGGTTATCCGATTCGAGTACAACTTTGACTGGTTGTTTCGACAGGATCACAGCCTGTTCGAGTTGCTGCCCCAATGCGCGCAACGAAGGTGCTGTTGCGGAAACGGATTCGACCTGCTCAATAATGTTTGCTGCCCGCCGGCGCGTCTCCGACAAGGAAAAATCCCCCTCTTCCAGCAAAGCCTGCGCACGCGTCGTCAATGACGCCAGCCGGCGGGCCCGATCGCGCCCCTGCTGGGCCAGCACCAGGGCCGGGTCAAGTTGCAGAAGTTCGCCATAGTATCCAATGGCGCTTTCCCAGTCTTCGCCGGCTTCTGCCGCAGCAGCTCTTTCACGCAATGATGCTGTTCTTGCAGCGCGAACCGCAACGTCGATACGCACGCCTGCATCGCGCACCTCGGCGGCACCGGGCCTGAGACTCCCGGCACGCGCCAGCGCTTTGCGGGCCGCCGGAAAATCACTGGCGCCAAGTGCGCGCTGTACCGCTGACATTGCTGACTGGTAACCGGCATCAGCCTGGCGCCGGTCAATTTCCTCCAGCGCGGTGGACAACTCCGGGTTCTGCGGATCGATACGACGCGCCTCCTGCAGCGCCTCACGCGCACCGGCCAGGTCGCCTTCGGCTGTCAAACGCCGGGCACGGCGCTGTAACTCGACTACCTGGGTCAGGAATGCCGTACGCTCCAGCGCATCGCGAACCTTTTCGTCAGCCGGCTCGATTGCCAGCACGATGCGGAAGTGTTCCGCTGCAGTCTCCGCATCACCGTTGCGATAGGCCAGCCAGCCGGCTTCGCGACGGTCGGCGGCAACCTGCGGCGCCTGCTCGATCATCGCCGTCACCAGTTCATGACTCTCTTCAAGCGCACGTAACGCGGCGAGATGATCAAGGTTGCCTGCCAGCCGCTCACCTTCCTGCAGCAGATCGACTGCTCGTTGCGAGCGTTTGGCTGCCCAGGTTGAAACCCGCATGCTTTCCAGCTCTAGCCACTGCCTGTGCAGCTCCTGGCGTAAGGATTCGACTGTGGATGCCTGAGATTGCAGCCGCGCCTCTGCGGATTCGACCGCGTTCGCACTGTCGCTGCTACCCAGCCACTGCGGCAGATAGACCAGCGCCGCCATAAGCCCTGATGCCACAACAGCAACGGCAGCGACCCACCACCCCAGCCTGCCGCGCGGCGCTGGTGCCGTTGCAACATGTGCGCTGGTGGCAGTTTGCCTGGCAACAGGCGTTATTTGTTCGAACTGTTGCGGTTCGCGCTCAGTCATGACCATCGTTTGTTACTGGCTACACCGTAACCTTTCAGGCACACGATGCCATACCAAAGTGGGCTGCAGGTAGCGCCGGGCGGCGCCCTCTGCTCAATTTGCGGCTGGCCCGCTGACTTCCGGCAAGCCGGTCTCGGTAGTGTAGATTTCTCGCAGCAGATCGCGCCACTGCTCGAACTGGGAATCGACCGAGCCGGTCAGCGTAATCGTCTTGCCGTCCACTTCCAGCACCGCCGGACGCACCTCGGCCTCGAATGTGTCTCCCAGCTCGCGCATGGTCTCGGCGTGCACCAGTGCTTCCGGCCGCATCGGAAAGGTGCTGAGAATTGTTGACAGCCCGACCAGTGCTCCTACCTGTCCGGCGTAACTGGCATATTCGCTATCGCTGCTGGCATCCACTGCCAGCCCACCGACGATCAGGGCAGCACCGGCAATGGTCCGGCGCCTTATCTCGCGCTCCAGCCGGCGCAATTCGACTACTTCATCATAATTAAACCGGCGCCAGTCGCTGTAGGCGCCGCGCACCTGATGGTAGAAGGCGCCGTAATGCTGGTCCAGCGTGTCGATAAAAAGATAATCACGCTCGCGAATCTTCTCCACGCGCTCCAGCATCGGGTCGCCACGTGCCGGCAACCGGGTTGCGCGAATGCGGCCATCTTCGTGTTCAAGGTAGTCGCCGAAGGCACCGGGTGCGACATCGGCAGCAAAACGCAGCTGCGCCACCTCGCGTACCCGAACCAGGTCACGGGTCGACAGTCCCTCACGCACCGCCAGCAGGTCATTCGCGATCCGGTTATACAGGTCCTGGAACGGGTCCTGCTTCGTTGTCGCTATGTCTTCGCGGTAGTTCAGCTTGCCGGCAAGATCCTCGTATTCGCGCTCATCGAGCCACACGCGGCCGGTCGCGTCACGCGCGGTGACCGTAAGCACCAGCATTTCTCCATCGGAGGTCTCGATACGGGCACCAATAACAAGGTCGACAGTCTCCGACCCGCGTGGAAGTACGCGAACGGCACCCCACTGGCCGGTACCGGCCAGCGTGTCGCGCAACACATAAGGCATGTAGCGTGCTTCGGCATTGCGCACGCCGGCTACCAGCCGAGACTTGTTTTGTTCCTTGATATCCTCGGGTACGTTGGCTTCGAAAATGGTCACGCCCACGTCCAGCAACATCTCATCGGCAACATCGGCTACTGCCGCCTGTGCCGGTGTCGCATTTATCGTTATGACTTCCTGGTGAACACATCCGGCGATCGCAGCGAGCGACAGCGCCAGTGCCGGTATCCTGATAATTTTCAATTCGCTTCTGCCTCTCCCGTCTCAAGGCTCTCTTTATAATTACGGTATTCCTGCCACAGCGCCTCACGCAGGTCCGGATCGGTTTCTGCCATCGCGGCCTCGCGCAGCTGCCTGGCAATGATGTCATCGTCCTGGGCACGCACGGCATCGTCTATTTCGTATTCTTCCGGCATGGTCTCGCTGATCGGCTCAACGTCCTGGTTATTGCGCGGGGCATTCCATTCGACATCCTCACGCGACCTTGCCAGGTCGCGTCCGCTGCGGTTTTTGTCACCGGCGGTGGCGTTACGACTGGAATGTTGTGACAGGCTCGGGTCGGTATTTCCGCCGGTTTCCGCAGCAAGTTCACTGTCCTCGCCTGACATGCCGGCAACGGCATTGCTGCCCTCGCTTTGCATCCGATCGTCAAAGACCGCCAGCGACTGATCGAGCTCCTCTTCCAGCCGGGCAACCCGGTCACCAGGGTCGGTGCTGCTGCCCTCTTCGGCGTGGCGTTGCTCGTTCTCACCGAGAATACCGATCAATGCGCCTGCCGCAGCGAGCAGTTCGCTGGTGGCTTCCAGCGCATCCGCGGCATTGCGCATGTCGCGCTGGACAATTGCTACGACACCGGCAACCGTAGCGGCAAGCGCTTCTTCACCGCTGCTGTCGGCGGGATCGTCGGACTCGATATTCTGCGCGTTGGAAGCAGCCATAACCGCAATTGCTGAAGCGATTACCGCTTCTGCCGCAGCTTCCATAGCGGCCCGCGCCGCCGCCAGCTGCACCGCTTCTGCATCGGCGTCGGCCTCGCCGCCGGCGCTGGCCGCGGTGATCAACGCGCGCCGCGCGCGATTAAGTGCCGCACGAGCGGCCGCCAGAGCATCTTCGGCAGTCTGCAGAGATCCGCTCTGCGCACTGGACGGCTGGCCCGTAGCAGCTCCGCCCTTGTTGTATTGGGCAAATGGATCGAAAGTCTCCTCGCCGCCGGCTGCGCCACCGCTTTGCGCGTCACTCGGTTCTTCGCTGGTTTGCTCGCCACCGCCGCTGGCGTTTTGTGAGTCAGGCTGTTGCTCACCGCCGCTCTGCGCCCAGGGATCGAAGTTCTCGACGCCGTCGCTGCCGCCTTCAGCAGCAGTTTCCTTTGCGTTGGCAATAGCCTCCTCGGCATCGCCAACCGCTTCTGCCGCAGCATCGACGGCCGCATTGGCGCCCTCAAGCGCTTCGGCCACGCTGACATCGGCCTGTTCCGGCATCGCACCGCTGCCATTTTCCAATGCGTCTTCGGCGCTTCCGGCAGGATCACCCTGTGTGGCCGACCGCGACGCGCTGGCCACCCGAATATCGCCATTGTCCTGGCTGCTCTCGCTGCTTTGGCTGCTTTGGCTGCTCTGGCTGCTGGTTTGCGTCGGCCGCGAGGACGGCTGGCTGGACGGATCGTTGCGTGGCGGAGGCTGCTGCGACGGAGGTTGCTGCGACGGAGGCTGCTGCGACGGAGGCTGCTGTGACGGAGGCTGCTGTGACGGAGGCTGCTGTGAGGGGCGGCTGGGGTTACTACTGAAGCAGGCAGTGAGCAGCAATGCACTTGCCGCGGCTGCGATCACGAATCTGGGACGCACGGTTTGAGTCATGGGTGCCACCGAAAATCAGGCCAGCATTACAGGCATTGGGTTAGACGGCCAGATCCGTTCAGGGTTCAGGCAGAACACTCAGCTTACAACAATTGCCGGGCGCCCTGTGACCCGCCGGGCCGGCTTTCACGTTAAGTAATGATTCGCAGGTCTTTGATTAACTGTAAGAAACCTTGATATAGACGGAACTCTTGCCGCCCGCTGCGTTCCCAATGACAATAGCGATAGTGTATCTATCCGGGCAGGGGGCCTGTCAGCCAGCGAAATGAGCAAGCCTGCGGCCATTATTCTGGCGATCTGCAGCTGTGTCCTGGCCGGCTGCGGTACCACCACCGTGCCGCCGATGACGGTCGAGTTCCCCACCCCGCTTATCGAACACATGCCGTTAGCGGTCGGCGTGTACTACGACGATGAGCTGCGCAACTTTACGTACAACGAAACCGTCTCCGATGGGAGCCGCTGGACTATAGAACTGGGCGAGAGCAACCTGCGCCTGTTCGATCGCCTGTTTTCCGCCATGTTCCGGCAAACCGTCGAAGTCAGTGACCTCGGTGCGGCGCCACCGGGCGTCGCCGGAATCATTCATCCGGTGCTCGAGGAATACGCATTTCTTACTCCCAATGAACTCGGTTCGCGCTTTTATGCGGTGTCGATTCGTTACCGCGTTTTTTTGTACGACACGCAGGGCAACGAGCTGGCCGCCTGGCCGATCAATGCCTACGGCCAGAGCCGCTCCAGCCTGATCAATGCCGGCAAAGGCAGGACCGGGCCCCTCCAGGAAGCAACCAATCTTGCCATGCGTGACGCTGCCGCAGCGGCCATTATCACGCTGCCGCTGCAGCCAGAGTTTGCGACGCTCAACGAAGCGCAGCCAATAACCGACGAAAGCAGGACAATCAATGAAGCCAATTAACCTGACCCTGATTGTTGCGCTGCTGACGCAGGCATTGCTCAGCGGCTGCGTCACAGCGCGTATTGAGGAAGCACGTCATACGGCTACGGGCATTAACCAGGGCGACGCGGTCGTAATTCTGACCCAGCGGCAAAACGTTGATTACCAGACCGAGGACGGATTTGTCAGCTGCGTCGGCGATGAGCTGGCCAGCGGTTCCAACGGACTGGAAATGCATGGCGAACGCGAATTCATGGACGAGATGTTTCCCTGGTTCGAGCCGTCACACGCGCCGACACATGCCATTGCAATGCGTGAGCTGCTCGAGCGCCCCGGGGTAACTGAGCGTATCGCCGAAACGGGCGTTCGCTACCTGGTCTGGATCGATGGTACAACGCAGGTTATCGATGGCGGCGGCAATATGTCCTGCACGGTCGGTGCCGGTGGTGCCGGCTGCTTCGGTTTCCAGTGGTGGGAAAACGATTCCTCTTACGAAGCATCGATCTGGGACCTCGAGACTACCGAACACGTCGGCACCATAAGCGCAGATGCCGTTGGCACGTCGTACCTGCCGGCCGTTGTGGTGCCCATCCCGATTATTGCGCGCACCAAAAATGCAGCTTGCAACGGTCTGGCCAGGCAAATTCGCCAGTTCCTGGTGGCAGACCCGACCGACTGACTTTTCTACTTGGGCGTTTCTGCTGGCGGCGTCGATCGCTGATTTTTCGGTACGCGGTAGGTCCAGCGATAGCGCATCGTGGCGTCTGTCGGTTCGCCATTCTTGAACTTTGGCCGGAAACGCGCGTGGCGCATCGCCAGGCGCACATTGTTCTGGGTTCGCCAGTGCGCCGAGGCATCGGCAATCGACAAATCTGTGACCATTCCGTTACTGGTAACCAGGAATTCCACGTCGACATAGACCTCGGACCGGCCAAATACAAGGCTGGCCTCAGGGATTGGCGGTGTGTATTTCAGTCGCTTGGGTTTGCCGAAAATGATATCGCCTTTCTCGGGGTTGGCGCCATCACCGGTCAGCAGGTTCCATGCCTGGCGATAAACCCTCATCGCCTGCTTGCGCTGTGATGTAACCATCATCCAATCGCCCAGCTCGGCAAGCGTCCGTGCTTTTTCGATCACGTCGGTCTGCGGGTTTTGCTCATGAATTTCCACTGCCCGAGTCAGGGCGTCCTTCCCTTCGCCCTTGTAAAGATTCTGCCCACGGAAAGTCTGGGCGATTCTTTGCAGCTGTTCGACCAGCCGCAAGTCGTTCTCGCCATAATCCTGCTCGATCAACTCGATGGTACGCCGATAAAGACGCCGGGCGACGCTGTGCTCACCCACCTGCTCATACCACCGGGCAAGGCTGTTCAGCGCCGGCACCAGCTCGGCTGAATCAGAGCCAAACTCGCGCTCGTTGACGCGAAAGGCAAAACGGTTCTCACGATTTGCTTCACTGATACGACCCAACTCGAAGTAGTTTTCGGCCAGGTCTTCGGCCAGCTCGATTTGCTCAACGTTCAGGATACCGAGCCGGCGATGGGTAATGTGGCGGGCACGACGCAGTATGGTAATAGCTTCCTCGCGACGGCCGGTCCGGCTATAAATCTCGGCCAGCAATGCCAGTGGCTCAATCAGGTCGAAAGAGAAGATGTTGTCCTGTTCTTCGACCAGTTTTATAAGTTCTGACAGGTTGTGCTCTGCATCTGCAAGCTCACCGAGCTCAACCTGCAGGTTTATCAGCTGGTTCATCGGATCGATCAGCGCGAGGCTGGCGCCATACTGCTGTTCTGCCAAATCCACAGCACGCTGCGCCAGCGGCAATGCCTCTGCAAGCCGTGATTGCGCTGCGAGATTATCGACCGCATCTGTCACCGCCTGCAGCTCTGCAGCGGTATTAACAACTTCCTGAGCATCGGCCGCAGCCGGAGCCATTTCATCCTCTTCGGCAGCCACCGTCATGCCGCCCAGGCAAAGGGCAGCAGCGCTTAAAATTATTTTTCCCGATATCCTCACTGGACCGTCTTGAGCAGCTGTCCGGGGCTGATCTCACCATCCGGGTACAGGCCGTTGATCAGCCGCAGCTCCTGCTCGGCGTATCGGCCCAGCGGCGACATTTCCGCCAGGTTGGCAAACGTGGTTTTTTCGTCGGCGGTAATAATCTTCAGATTCTGCCGTGCCACACGGCGCCGCTCCATGCCCTCAAGAATCCGCATGCTGTTCATAGCACCCACATAGCGCCAGTCACCCGGAATATTGATGCCCGTCGTTTGCGACGCGCCCGCAAACACGTAGGCATAGCCGTCATTGATAACGACTCCGTAGCGTACCGGCCGCTCACCGAATGGCGAATTGGCTTTCGGCGCAATCGCTGTATAGCCGGGCAACCCGTCGGGCATAATCGCACGGCCTTCACGCATGTCTGACAAGTGCAGTTTGTGCCGCATTACTTCCTGCGGCGTCATGGCCTGGTCCAGCTTGCGTCGCGTGACCACCAGGATCGCGTCGCCATCAGCTGACCGTGCCTGTAGCCGCATGGATTGCTGGTCGACTTCCCAGCCGCGGGGAAAAGTGAGCGCTATACCCATGCCGCCATGGTAGACCTCGCCGGTGCCGCCGAATCCCGCCACCTTGCTCTTGCCAAATGTCACGCCGTCCATAACACTGAGATACGTCGCCGGATCAACCTCGTAGGTACCGGCAGATTCCACCTCGGCGGCGGCATCGATTACTTCACGCAGGCGAGTGTCCTGGTCGGGATGGCTCGAAAACAGGCCATGATAAACACGCGGCTTGCGACTCTCCTCCTCCGCACGCTCAATCTCGAACAGCTCCTGCGCCTTGAGCTGGCGCACCACATCGATCATCGCCTCGGGCTGATACCCGGCACGGGAAAGGTACTCGGCGCCAAGCCCGTCCGCCTCCAGCTCGAGGTTGCGACCATAGCCCTGCACCAGGGCACCACCTACCAGGTTTGCGAGTGAGCCGGCTGCCCGCGATCCGGTAGCTACCGTTGCCGCCATGGAAGCAATGCTGCCAAGCAAACCACGGCTGTGCTTGCGTGCCGCGTGGCGCGCGGTGACATGACCTATCTCGTGACCCAGAACCGCTGCCAGTTCGGCCTCGGTGTTCAGGTACGCCATAATGCCGCGCGTTATATATATGTATCCGCCAGGTAGCGCGAATGCATTGATTTCCTCGCTGTCGAGCAGCGTGAAACGGTACGACAGGTCAGGACGATGACTGTTGGCGGCAAGGCGCTCGCCGATAGCCTGCACATAGCTTTGCAGGTCACGGTCTTCGTACACCCGGTACTGCTGCATGATCATCTGGTGATACTGGCGGCCGATTTCCACCTCTTTCTCTTCGGAAATCACCATGATGTCTTTTTCGCCGGTCACCGGGTTGGTGCCGCAGGCTGCCAGGGCGACAGCTGCCAGTAGAATGAGCAAGAAGCGGCACTTCCATGAATGCATGATCCGAAACTCCGGGGCCAGATACAGCCGAACCTTCATATTATCCGATTGGGACCCGCCCGTGGCGCACGACGGCGCCCGGCGGCGGGCCGCTGTTGCATTTGACGCCCCTGATAGCCGGAAGTTGCACAGAATGCGCCGCAACAGGCCCCCTGACCTGCGGCAATGTAAAATAACCGCTGCCTTCAACGGGGAGAAAGGCCGATGTCACTGTTGCTGCGCCGGACCATGCTCGCAGGCCTTCTGGCGACCTGGGTTGCAGGCGCTGCCGCAGCCCGGTCAATCGAACGGGTGGAGCCGCCATTCTGGTGGCAGGGGTTCAGCGATACATCGCTGCAGGTAATGGTCTACGGGCAGGACGTCGCCGGACTGCAGGTCCGCACAGATCACCCGGGAATATCGGTCAGCAGGCTGGAGACCACCGCTAACCCCAACTACCTGTTCGTCTACCTGCAGATTGATCCGTCGGCGCAAACCGGTGACTTCGATATCGTGTTCGAAGGCGGCGCAGTCCCGCTCACCCACCGCTACTCGCTTCGGCAAAAAGACCCCGATGCCGGCCATGCCGCCGGCTTCGGCCCGGATGACGCCATCTACCTGATCACGCCGGACCGTTTTGCCAATGGTGACAGCACCAACGACAACGTGGCAGGCATGGGCGATCCGGCCAGCCGGAGTAAACACGGTGGCCGCCACGGCGGGGACATCGCAGGGCTGCAAAATCACCTCGATTACATTGCGGATATGGGGTTCACTGCCGTCTGGCTGAACCCGGTGCTGGAAAATCGCATGCCGGCTTATTCGTATCACGGCTATGCCACTACCGATTACTACCGGGTCGATCCGCGCTATGGCAGCAATGCCGACTACCGCAGCTTCGTTGCAGCCGCGCGTGACAAGGGCATCGGCGTCATCATGGACATGATCGCCAACCACTGCGGCCTGCATCACTGGTGGATGGCCGACCTGCCGGCAGACGACTGGATCAACCATGGCGGCAATTTTGTACAGACCAGCCACGAACGCACCGCCGTGCAGGACCCCTATGCAGCTGCCAGCGACGTAACCGCTTTCGTCGATGGCTGGTTTGTCCCGTCGATGCCCGATCTCAACCAGCGTAACCCGCTGCTGGCCGACTACCTGATCCAGAACTCGCTGTGGTGGATCGAATACCTCGGTCTGTCCGGCATCCG